>JASFRP010000666.1:0-3001 GCA_050114895.1 Gemmatimonadota bacterium | reverse complement strand
TGGCCACCGCCGTGGCGGCGGCCGCCACATCAAGAGAAAAGACGTTCAGGACCCTGGCGAACCAGGCTGGAAGCCCATTCGCCACGATCCGCACCCTCACCGTCTGCTTCTCGGGGGTCACCCAGACCGTCACCTGGGAGGAATCGATGGAGTTGGCGAGAACGTCGTTGCCGGTAGCGTACTCCATCGCCCGGGCGTTGGCCGTTTCGGTGGCTTCAGGAAGCTCGAAGTCGAAGTCCAGGAACGCGCTTGCTCCGGCCAGCGCCGCCGAGTCAGCCGCCCGCTGGGCGGCGGCCCTTGCGGCCAATGCCATGCTGAGATCGACGGCGATGGCACCCATGGCGATGACCGCGACCATGGAAACCGCGGCCATGGCCAGCGCCTGGCCCCGCCGGTCTCCTACCCTTCCTCCCGGGAACCGAACCCTGAGATTCCACATGTCTTTCATGGCCGTCACCATTGGTTCGGAGGAGCCGAACCGATCCATCTCGGGAAACTCGTGGTTGATGTCCGCCTAAGAGACACAAAGCCCTGGGAGCTCACCCTCACGCTCCTCGGTGGATTCCTCCTGATGGCCCAATATGAGCGGTACGCGTTATCAGGGTGTTACTCACCACGGGCCTAGAACGCATAGTATCTGACAACCTCTAGAATGGCCTCTGTAGCGCAGCCGTACAGCGACGAAGAAGGGTCTCCAGGAACGAGGTATGACGGCCGACAGGGCCCGGACTGCCTGGCGCCACGCGTCGGGCACCGGACGATCTGCCTCTGCAGGTGACGCGGCGGCATCTCCGGAGGTGAGGCCGGGGTTGGGCCCCGGAAGACGCCGCCCGGGCGGCCGGTTGCCGGGGTTCCTCTTTGTTCCTCACAGGGTTGTCTAGTCGAGGAAATTTCCAGGTTGTGCCCAAAACGGCTTTGTCCCCGGTCTCCCAGGGATTCCAAGAATGCCGCAAGTCTTTGTGATTATTGAGTGCCGGGGGCGGGATTCGAACCCGCAAGGGATTGCTCCCGGGGGATTTTAAGTCCCCTGTGTCTACCGATTCCACCACCCCGGCGACGTCCCTGCTCCTCGCAATCTCGCGCGGTGGCCCGCCAGTGCCAAGCACAAGCTCCCATGACACCCGCGGGCCACCTCGCTCGAGGCATCCCCCGGTTCATCACGCTACCCTCTTCTCGGGAGGATCGGCCGCAGCGCTCAGGACCCCGGACCCACCGCCTCGGGTGCCAGCGCCCTCAGCCTGGTCCGGAACTCCACCACCAGGTTTCTCATCCCGGGCTGGGTGCTCAGGTTCGCTTCTTCCATGGGGTCCGAGGGAATGTGGAAAAGCTCCTCGGTGCCGTCACCGGTCAGGATGTAGTGGTAATCCGAGTCGATCAGGGAGTACATGGCAGGGCCCCGCTCGATGGGATACCACGGCTCGGTTTCGGCACCCCGGTACAGCACGGAGAAGGCCGTCTCCGCAGACCGGGATCCGCTCTCCTCGGCAGTCACACTGCCGGGCTCCCAATACCGGGCCAGGGACCGACCCTCGATCCCCACGGAATCGGCCCTCACGCCCACCAGATCCAGAATGGTGGCAGCCATGTCTCGCAGGCTGACGACCTCTCTGACCACCAGTGGTTTGTTCGGAGACCGGGGATCCAGAACCATGAGGGGAACGTGAAGAGAGGGGAGATAGAGGCTGTTGTTGTGGTTATACAGGTTGTGTTCCCCCAGCTGCTCCCCGTGGTCGCTGGCGATGATCAGGACCGTGTTGGCCAGGGCCCCGCGGCGTCTCAGTTCCGCGACCAGCCGGTGGACCTCCTCGTCCAGGCGAAGGATCGCCGCGTGGTACCCTGCGGCGTGGGCCCTCTGCTCTGCCGGGTCCATGTCCCATTTCCGGTTCCGGAGGGCGGTGGCCCCGGTCCGGAGCCCCACGAAGTGCGTGAAATCATCCCACCGGCTCCCCGGCGGCATGGCCTCCCTCACCGAGTCCGGCGGGAAGTAGGGCTCGTGGGCATCGAAGAAGTTCAAGAATGCGAAGAAGGGTCGGTCGCCGCTCCGCTCATGCCATCTCAGGAACTGATCTGTAACCGTCCCGGCGTCTTTCCGGTTGAGGGTTTGGTGGTACCGCAGGATGCGCCGAAGCAAATCGATTCCTGCCAGCCGTCTGCCGATTGCGGAGCTGAGGAAGAGCTGCGCGGGGGATCTTTCATAGTCTTCATATGTGTGGAAACCACGGGCGAGACCCGTCTCCGCTGATGTGAAGACGAGGTTCCCGACGAAGCCTGCAGTCAGGTATCCGTGTCTCGCCAGCGTCTCCGGCAAGGTCGGCGCCCAGGGAGCCAGGCCCTCCATCCCCATGGCCTCAGTCGGGTCTTGCCCGGAGAGGCGATTGGCCCATCGGCCGGTGAACATGCTCTCGTGGGAGGGTAGGGTCCACGGGGAGGGAGCGATGGCCGTCGTGAACAACACCGACTCTCCCGCCAAGCTGTCCAGGGTCGGTGGGCGAACGGGATTCCACGGGGACTGCGGCCCGAGGTCATCCAGGAACTCCAGGCTGGCTCCCCGGACGGTGTCCAGGATCAACAGCACTACGTTCGGCGCCCCCGCCGGGGCGGTTGGGAGCCATTCGCGCCAATACTGCTTGAATTGCCTGTCCATCACTTTCTGACGAGCCGTGAGGCCCAGCACGACCAGCATCCCTAGAGTGGCAAGGACCGGGGTCGCCCTGGGATGCCGAACGGGACGTCCCATCCAGCGCCCCACCTGGGTCCCGATCCCCACCGCCAGGAGCACCACCGCCACCGGGTGGAGGCGCTCCAGCAACGACCCCAGGGCAAAGGCGGAAAGAGCTGTGAATGCGCCCATGACCGCCGGCCCAGATCGGGCTCTCGGCCAGACGCGACCCAACGCCACCAGCAGGAGGGCCATCAAGAAGAAGAAACCGAGATCCGCCAGGGGCGTCATCCAGAGGAAATCCCGGCTCAGCCGGACCACCACTCTGCCGTAGGGTGCCAC
>JASFRP010000665.1:0-3013 GCA_050114895.1 Gemmatimonadota bacterium | reverse complement strand
GGCCCGCTCCAGGACCGTCAATCCCCCTGCCAGTGTCAGGTCCGTGGTCATCATGTCGGCCAGGGCCACCTGGAGGGGCGTCAGCTCCTCGTCCTCCGTAATGAGCTGAAAGGGCAAGACCGCCACGCTTCCCGGTGTGGGGGCCTGTCCCGACAGCTCTTCTTCCTGGGCCACGACGTCCTCTGCCTGGGCCCGGAACCCCTGCCGGATGATGTAGGCCAGTCTCCCCTCGATCTCCTGTTTGAGAGGCCCGTATTCCCCCCTTTCCAGGTACGAGAGATAGGCCGCACGGGCACCTGCCCAGTCGCTCTCGTCCTCCAGCGTCGCCTCCGCTTCCCTCACCTGGCGGGCCCGGTATTGGGCCATTCCCAGGTAGGTGAGAAGCTCGGGGTCGTACGGGTTCGCCTGGACGGCGGCCTGGAGCCTGGGGAGGTCCGCCGGCTCGGTCTCAGGGATCCTCCTGGCGCATCCGGACACAAGGGCGGATCCCAGGATCACCAGGGACAAAATTCGACGTTGGATCATGAATCGAGGCTCCTGTGGGGAGCAATGTGCACTCTGACAGCGGCACGGCGGGGGAGGAAAACACTCGCTTCCCTGTTTGGGGGCTCTTAAATTTAGTGATGCACCTTATTGCGGGCAAAGGGTTTCTGAGGCCCTGAAACCCACGCATTCCAGGCCTCTTCTCAGCAAATATCTTCGGCGCATTCCCCCAGACGGAGGATAGTCCCTTGCGCTACCTCGCACCCAGGGTCCTCGTGTTCGCCGCCTTCCTCCTCCTGGCAGGTGGCGGGCCCGGGATGGGGCAGGAGGCTCCACAGGACCTCCCCACCGTGGCGGTTCTCGATTTCACGGGGTTGATGATCGGGGAAGGGGCGAACTCGGCTCCCCTGGGGAAGGCCGTCTCGGCCATGCTCGTGACGGAGCTCTCGGACCGGGACGGAATCCGGGTGATCGAACGGTACCACCTGCAGGACCTCCTCACGGAACAGCGGCTCTCCCTCTCCGGAAGGGTGGAAGACGACACGGCTCTGGAGGTCGGCCTGATGGTGGGGGCGCAGTACACCATCTACGGACAGGTGACCAGCATCGGTGGGACGACCCGCATGGACATGCGGATCGTGAACGTGGAGACGAGCGAGGTCATGGAGGTGGAGAAGCTCTCGGACGAGACGAGCGAGCTCCTTTCCATGGTGGTGCGGATGGCCGACATGTTCAGCGAGAAGCTGGATCTGGAGCCCCCGTCGACCCGTGAGGAGGTTGCGGCCATCCCGGTGCAGGCCACCATCGCCTTCTCCCGTGGCGTCGACTTCGAGGACCGGGGAGAGACCGAGCGGGCCATCGAACAATACCGAAGAGCCCTGGAGATCTACCCTGCGCACCGGGACGCCCGGAAGGCGCTGGATCGGCTCCTGGAAGGAGGGATCACCCAATGACCGCCGCGACGAGCTGGACGGGTAGATCGTGCCTGGGGTTGACGCTGATGGTCGCCCTCTTTGGCCCGGAGAAGATCGGCGCGCAGCGAACGGGGGAGATCGCCTTCGAGACAGACCTTCCCAGGACTCTCGTGTTTGTGGCCGAGGAGGGGGAGGGGGGGGTCGCTACCAGAGACATCTCGGATTTCCTTCGGGAGGCGGGCTTCCCCCTCATCGATCCGGCCCTGGCCCATACCGCCGCCCAGAGGGAGTTGGTGGGGAGGGCGTTGCAGGGAGACGAGGGGGCGGCCACGGACCTGGGACGGGACTTCGGAGCCCAGGTCCTCATCATCGGCCGGGCGGACTGGGGGGCGCGACCCGACCCGGTAGACGGGACCTTGATGACCGCCACCAGCGAAGTGGCCCTGAGGGCGCTTCGTCTGGATGCCGGCCAGGTCATCGCCACCGCCCGGGGTGACGCGCGAGCCATCGAGGCCACGGAACAGGCGGCTCGTACGAAGGTGGTGCGCCAGGCCACGTCCGAGATCCTCACGGGCACCTCCTTCGTGGGCCAGCTCATGAACAACTGGGAGGAGCAGCCCTGGACCGACCGGGAGTACTGGCGCCCCGACCCCGGATCCGTGGCGGCGGTGACGCAGATGGCGCAGGCTCGCCCGGGGCCTGCCCCGGGCCTGGCCATCCTCCTGGCGGACGTGCGGCCTTCGGCGCAAGGGGGAACCAGAGGCCTGGGTGTGGTGACCCGGGGTGAGCCCGGATCCTCGGTCTTCAACCCCGTGAGGTTGGAGGGCGTGGTTCTCGGGGATGTCCGGAGCGTATCGGTGGAGGGCAAGCCGGCGAACCTGGAACCCCTGGATGAGGAGGAGGCTCGGCAGCTGGGCCTGGAGGGGCAGGACGCCCGAAGGTTCTGGGCCGAGACGAACCTCCCCATGAACCGGGACACGGTGGGGGTGGTGGCCCAGGCGGCGTCGGGGGCCGTCTCCCAGATGGCGGCGGCCCCGCGGATCGATGAACGGTGGGCCGTCATCGTGGGAATCAGCGACTACCGGTCCGAAGACATCCCTGACCTGGAGTTCGCCGGGTCCGACGGGGAGGCGGTCTTTCGGTTCCTGACCAGCTCCCCGGCAGGACCGTTCCAGGAAGACCACGTGCTCTTCCTTCAGGACCAGGAGGCGACAGGGGCCGCGATGCGGGAAGCCCTCTTCGTGTTTCTCCAGAGGGCCGACTGGAACGACCTCGTGGTCATCTATTATGCGGGGCACGGAGCTCCGGACCCGGCACGCCCCGACAACCTCTACCTCTTGCCGTACGATGCGGATCTGCATTCCCTGGCGGCTACGGGATTCCCCATGTGGGATGTGAAGACGGCCCTCCGGCGGCAGATCGACGCGGAGCGGGTGATCGTCATCGCCGACGCCTGCCACGCCGCGGGCACTCAGGAAGGTCTCTCCGATGAGAACCCCATCGCAGGGGGCTTTTCTCAGCTCTTCACCCCTTCTCGCCGGCTCATCATGACGGCGGCGGACACGAACGAGTTTTCCTTCGAAAACGCCCGCTGGGGAGGGCACGGTGTGTTCACC
>JASFRP010000664.1:0-3014 GCA_050114895.1 Gemmatimonadota bacterium | reverse complement strand
ACACGAAGGATGCCGAACTAAAAAGACATTTGGAGGAATTTGATTCAAATACCCATCGATGAGCAGCGGGCCACCCCTTCTTTCGTACTCTATTGAAGCAGCAATGAGTGATCTGCAAGGCTTTCTCTTCCACGGTGAGAGGGTTGATCGGATCCTCTGGTTTTCCAGTAACGAACCATTCGGTTCCCGGCCGGAGGTAGTGGCTATCGTTCTCGACCTTCTCGGACTGCAGCGACGATCTCTTCCCGACTCCACCCCAACTCCAGGCCCTGCACATCCAGGGGAGAACCGGACCCCTCAACGGGTTGGAGAACGAATTCTTGTCCGTCCCGACGCCGAATGAGCACAGATCCTTTGGAGCGCGCCTCATCGAGGATGGCCGCGAAGCGTCGCCGGGCCTCCGAATAGGTATAGACCTTCATATCAGTTCACCTCCCAAACATCAGTCCCCGCTTCTTGCGCTGCCCGGATGAGCCCCCTGTCCAGGGTAAGAAGCGGACACCGGTATTTCTCAGCGCAGGCGATCATGTAGGCGTCGTAGGCGTAGATCCCCCGGGCCTGAGCGATTTCCAGGGCCGCGGCCAGCGATACCTCCACGAATTGGATGGGGATGGTCTGATAGACCCGAAGAAAGTGTTCAGCCCCATCAAGGGTGAGGCGCCCGCGCCGGATTTGCGCTGCCAGGGCATTGCCCAATTCCCAGTGAAGGGAGGGGGGAGCGATGAGGTCAGCGCCCTGGGTCAGTTCGATGAGTCGGTCGCGGTCCGGCTCCCCGGCGATCACCGCGACGATTACCGAGGTATCGGAAACGACTTTCAAGGGGGCTCCTGGAAAATGTACAATTGTACAAGTAAATGTACTTTGAGGACGACGGGAGAGCAAGGGACCCAACTCCGTTTGAGCGACCGGAGCTTGACACGTTGGGTTTTGAGAACTCTACCGGACCTTTGGGGAATTCCGTCTCGGCAGAGGTGGCCCGCCCACCGGCCTTTCCTGTAACGAACCATTCGGTTCCCGAGCGGGCCGTGCGCCCATTTGACCGCAGTTTTCCTTCTTTGCCCCGCACGGCCAAGCTCCGCGCCAGCGGCCGGGCCCGTGGTGTTCAGGATACTGCCAGCCAAGTTCAGAGCGAAAGCGAGATCTGAGGGCCCGAGCGGGAAACGGGCGTTACCCTCTCATCCCCTTCACCGAGGTGGAGGCGCCCGTTTTGACATTCCCCGCTTTTGCGTGCGTTGAAGGAGGGAGCAGTCGCTCACGGCTCGAAGGCTTCCCAGCGGTCCTTGATTTCCTTGAGCACTGCCTGGACCGGTGGCTCAGACCGGATACGTGCCAGGAAGGGTTCATATTCGGCCAGGAACGGATAGTGGACGAAGCCGCGGTTCATAGCCTGCCTGAGCCAGGTGACCGCTTCGTCCACCATGCCCAGCCTGGCGTAGCACGACGCAACGATCCACGAGGTCTGCATGTCGCGCTTGGCGCCGGCCTCGAACTCCGGCGTCATGGCTGCCCGCGCGCCGACTCGATCTTCTCTCAGGGCAGCGACGAAGAACCTCGCGAAAAGTGCGAACCACGTGTCGGGGGTATCCTCCACGATCCACGTCAGGACCTCGCACGCTTCCTCGATGTGGCCAGCCGCCGCCAGCGTATGTCCGTGCGCCCACCTGGCGTATGGACTCTCCCGATTCAGCTCCCACTCCGCCCGGTATCCCTCCACGGCCTGCTCGAAGTCCCCGCTGTAGAACGCGAACCACGAGGGGTTTATACCCCCGGTCATGGGATCCACCGCTGCCAGGCGTTCATAGTAGGACCGGCTGGCCTTGATGTGTCCCGACCATCCGGTTATGCCGCCGCACCAGAACAGCGCCCTCTCATCGTCCGGATCCGACCGGAGCACCTCCTTCATCCTCAGCAGGGCCTCCTGGGTCCGGCCCTCATGGAACAGGGTGATCCCCTGAAGGACCCGTGCCCCGTTGGAGCGAGGATTCACTTCGAGGGCCTTGGCCGCCCACCGCTCCGCCTCCTTCCGGATGACGTCTTCGGACTTCGCACCGAAGGAGTACTGCGTGTGGGCGAAGCCCATCGTCGTGTACAGCAGCTCGTTCGGCCCCTCGATCTCCAGAGCCTTCTCTAGGAGATCGGTCGCCCGATCCTCTCCCTCGGCGGTGAATTGGGCCAGATACTGCCTGGCTCGCAGGTAGCACTCGAAGGCCAACGGATTGGTGATGCGGGGTTTCGAGAGCCGACCTTGCTCCTCCGGACTCAGGCTCACCTTGAGAGCTTCAACGATGTCTCGGGCCAGGCGCTCCTGTATCCCGAAGACGTCGTCCATGGTGCCCGAGTAACGTTCGGCCCCGATGTGGTCGTCGGTCCCCGCGTCGATGAGCTGGGCGGTGATCCTCAGATCGTCCCCCGCCTTCCTCACCGAGCCCTCGAGCACGTATTGGACATTCAGCTCCCGGGCTATGGCCCCGATGTCCTTGTCCGAACCCTTGAGCTTCATGGCCGTGGTCCGGGAGATCACCCGCAGGTCCCGGATTCCGGACAACTCTGCGATAAGCTCCTCGGTCAGTCCATCGCTGAAGTACGCATCCCCCGGATCCGGGCTCATGTTGTCGAAGGGGAGGACGACGATGGATTTGCGGGTGTCACCGGGAGGCGCGGGCAAGACCTGCGCGGGACCCGGCTTCCTCGCAGGCTCGGCCATCGACGCCGCGTCCGCCGGGGGCTCCTCCGGCCGCACCTCGTAGGCCCAGGCCAGGACCAAGGCGATGGGGAAGCCAATCAGAATCAGGAAGATGATGACATTGACGGCCCACTCCGGAGCATCGAGCCGCGGAAGAAAGTCGTTAGCTGCCCCGCCGAGGATGGTACCCACAACCACGTAAGCGAGTGCGACGTGGTACACCTTCCGCCGCTTCAGCTCGGCAAGGAACCTCGAGAGCTTGGACGCCATCGGCACAGGCTCCGATGAGTGGCCACTGCCTGTTTCCTCCCGTCAGCCGCCCGACGCCAAG
>JASFRP010000663.1:0-3014 GCA_050114895.1 Gemmatimonadota bacterium | reverse complement strand
CGGATCTGTTGAATCCCCTGACCTCGTCCCGAGTCAGGAAAGCGGGTGAGGCCGTGGATGAAGGCCGCTTCGAGGGCGGTGGCATCGTTCCAGCGGTCCCCGAAGCGCGCCGCGTGAGTGTCTGCCAGCGACCCGCGGAAACCCTTTCCCACGTCCATTACACTCAGGATCAGGACTTGCCGTCCCAGGCGTTTCGCCCAGTTGTAGCTCTGGGCGGCCACCCAGCCCGGGGCCTCTGCGTGTTCGATGATGTTCTGGCAGACTTCCGAGAGGATCACGCTGAATTGCACGACCGCCGACGGGGCATAGTTCAGGGATCGAGCCAGAATGGTTCCGGCCTGCTGCTGTACCCGGTCCACGACGGCATGGATGTCCGTGTTCGTGGTGATAGGGGTAACCTCGAGAAGCACATCGGAGCCGCTCCATGACCTGCGGGGGGGGCGGATATCGAGCTCGAAGACCGCCTCGGCGGCCTGGAAGAAATTCATCCGCGCCAGGTAGGTGACGACGTCTCCCGCCTCGGCCAACTGAAGACGAGGCATGGATCCCTGGTGATCCCGAGCCACCAGTCCCGCCGCCAGGAGCCCCACGATTCCACCGGGGTCCACCCACCGGAGATGACGGGCATCGAAGAGGATCTTCTTCTCCCCGCTCCGGGTCAGCTCCTTTGCCAGCTGATCGAAAGCGGACCATTCCAGGTTTCCCGGGACGGGGATGATCTGCAAGTGGGGTTCCTCGGTTGGCTCGATCTGGAATCTCGAGGGTGAACACCGTGTTCGGGCAACCGGTCTAGGGACTCAACAAACCTCTCAAATGGAGGTGCAAGCCCCGGGCTCCCCTGTGCTCCACGTTCTTCTCTGCCATCCGGTTGGCGGTGGCCATCGCCTTCTCCAGGGGATCCCCTCCGAGAAGTCGCCCGAAGAAAGTAGCCCCCCAGACGTCCCCACATCCAGTGGGGTCCCCAAACTTCGCGTCGCTCTCCAGGGAGACTCTGCCACTCCGGGCCGCTCCGCCCCTCCCGAGGGACCTGCGGGTCGCTGCCCAGGCCCTGGGGTCGGGTTCAAAGTCCGGCGCCGCCACATAGGCGGCCCCCCGCTCACTCAGGGTGACAGTGATGAGCTTGAGCTCGGGCCCCACGATATCGGCTGCCAACTGCCACGGGTCCCCCCATGAGCGTCCCAGGAGTTCGAATTCATCTTCGTTCATCTGAACCGCGTCGAATGCACGCATCCATGCTCCCCACCCAACCAGCTCCTGCGGCACCCTCAGCCCCTGGGCGGTAATCCCCAGGAAGAGCGAGTGGAGATCAGCGTAGATGGGCCCGGGAAAGCTCTCCCGAAGCTGCGTGGCGGTGTCCTGCTCGAGCTCGAACCCCGAGATGAAGTTCACGAACAGCGCGTCCAACCCCGAGAGAACCGGGCCCAGCTCGAGCCAGGTCCATGGGGGAGCTCCACCGGTCAGGCGTTCCAATCGGCGATCCTGCTCCTGGTAACGAAGCTCCACCCTGGTGTTCGGGAAGGGCACGATTCGCACACCCGGGTCCGTCTCCACTCGGGGGACGGACCTGAGGTAACGGAGGGCCTCCTCCGCGAGGTCCTGTCCCACCTTCAGGATCGGCCGGATGGACCAGCCCTCGGGCAGGGCCGCGGCGAGGGCTTCGAGCCCGTAAGAGATGCCACCCCACTCCTCCACGGGCTCCCGGCGGCCGTCCCGTCGGAAGATCCGGTCCCAGATCAGCGTTCCCAGGACCCCGACGGTCCCGGAGACCTGCTCGGCCGGTCGCTCTGCGCCTGGAAGAGAGAAGGCCTCCAGGGGCCCCACCGGATCCGACATCAAGGTATGGTCAAAGGTTTGGTCAGATGAATCCGAAGGTTTCCTTCTTGAAGACACCCGCCGCTCCGATCATGCCGGCGGTCTCCGGGAGCGCCGCGGGCAGAATCCTGCACGCATCCACAGCGGACCGAAAAGCCCTTCGTCGCACTTCCTTCCGGAGAGGCTCGAAAAGGTGATCTCCCGCCTGGGTCACACCGCCGGCGATGACGACTGCATCCGGATTCAGCGCATTCACGAGATTCGCGATTCCGACTCCGAGGACCTTTGCCGTCTCCTTCATGACCTCCTCTGCGAAGGTGTCTCCCAGGACCACCGCCTCGTAAACCGTAGCGGCGGTGATCTCCGAGGTCTTCCCGTCCACCAGCTCGGGGAGGATGGACTCCACACCCGCCTCCAGGCCCTCCAGGGCACGGGCCGCGATGTTCGGCCCAGAGGCGTAGGCTTCCAGGCATCCGTAGTTCCCGCACTTACACTTCCGCCCCGTGGTGTCGATGGTCATGTGTCCGAACTCCCCTGCCGCATCCGAGGCACCATGATAGAGCTCCCCACCTATCACAAGCCCGCCCCCGATCCCCGTTCCGAGAGTCAAGCCCACCAGGGTATTCGCGTCCCTTCCCGCCCCCTGCCACCACTCTCCGTACGTGGCGCAGTTCGCATCGTTGTCCAGAGTGGCCGGCAACCCGGTGGCGCCGTGGACCAGGTCCCGGAGAGGGAAGTCCCGCCACCCCATGTTGGGGGTCTCCAGGACGAGTCCCGATTCTCGATTCAGTGGCCCCGGAGACCCGATCCCGATCCCCACTACCTGTTCAGTCCCCACCTCCGGCGAGCTTTCAATGGAATCTCTCACCATGATGGCTGCCCTGGCCACGACGTCCTTCCCGCCCTTCTCCGGACGGGTTCTCTCCTTCCGCAGAGCCCTGGGGTCGCCCCCGGAAAAGGGGACGAGCCCCACCACCATATTGGTCCCGCCGATATCGAGACCAACGATCCATCGGTCGTCAACCGACACCACCGACTCCTTTCATATCCGAGCCTCCCACGTTGGTTGACCACCCATCGGGCACCGGTCCCCAATCCGGCAAATGCCCATCCTGGAACCCGGGACCATATTCCCGCACGCCACTCTGGTTGCGCTGACGGAACAGCTCCCGGAGACCATTCCTGGCCCGGATTTCCCGGTT
>JASFRP010000662.1:0-3014 GCA_050114895.1 Gemmatimonadota bacterium | reverse complement strand
AGGGGAAAGCTGGGCGGCGGGTGGGTTCTCCATGGGGGGTAACATGATGCGTCAGATGATGCGGATGGTCCGGCCCCTTGGGGGGGTGAGTCGCTTCATGAGCGGGGGGGGCGGGGCCCAGCCCCCCCTGGTGGAGTCCGGGGATTACACGGTCGTCCTCAAGGCCGGGGATAGCGAGCTCCGCCGCACCCTGGTGGTGGAGAAACGTCCCGGTGCAGAGGGGGGAAGCGGGATGTTCCAGTAGGCACCGGCGGGAGTTGGACGAACAACGCGCGCCGGGCTCTCACCGGCCCTCGACCCAGGGAGGCGACGAACATGTTTCGAACCCGCGTGGCCTTTTCGAAGCTGGCCGTTCCGGCGGGACTGATTCTGGCAGGGTGCTCGCCCCAGAGCTTCTCCACGCCCCTGGAGAACGCGGAGGGGGATCACCTCACCTCCCATCCGGAGATGCTGGCATTCCTGGAGCATCTTCAGGAGGATACCGATGCGTTCACTCTGGACCCCATCGGCACGTCGGTGGAGGGACGGGGCCTGGTGCTCCTGCACTTCCGGGGCCGGGCGGACGGGGCCGTTCCGTCGGCGGAGAAGCTCAAGGTTCTCATATTCGCCCAGCAGCACGGAAACGAGCCTTCCGGTAAGGAGGCGGCCATCACCCTGGCACGGGATATCGCCACCGGCGCCTTCGCAGGGTTTCTGGAGCACATCGACTTCTACCTGATCCCGCAAGTGAATCCCGACGGCTCGGAAGCGCGGCAGCGGGAGAACGCGGAGGGTATGGATCTGAACCGGGACCATCTGACTCTGGACACCCCGGAGGTTCAGGCGGTCCACCGGGTATTCCGGGATGTGATGCCGGAGGTGGTGCTGGACGTCCACGAGTACGGGATCACCAGCCGCGCCTGGTTGGAGATGGGCGTCAGGAAGGACTTCGGCCAGCAGATCGGCGCCCTGTCCAACCCGAACATGTCCCTCCGCCTCCGGTCCTATGCATGGAACCGGGTGATCCCGGAGATGGCCGACGCCCTGGCCCCGAAAGGCGTGTCCCTGAACCGCTATCTGGTCAGCGACGGACCCGACGCTCGGTTTCGCTACTCCACCACGGCCTTGAACGACGGCAGGAATTCTACCGGGATCTACAATGCCCTCACTTTCCTCATCGAGGGGAGAAACGGCCTCACGATGGAGGACAACATCCGAGAGCGGGCCCGACAGCAACTCGAGACCATGAAGGCCTTCCTCGGCTTCTTCGACGAGAACGCCCGGGAGGTGCGGGAGCTGGTCCACGCCGAGCAGGCCGTGCTGGCGGGAGACGACCCACCCCCGGAGGTTGCCCTGGTGATGGACTACGTCCCGGATCCCGAGCGTCCCGCCGTTACCGTGGGAGTGGTGGACGCAGATACGGGGGAGAAGCGCTCCATGGTCATCGAGGACTTTCAGCCCAGGGTGGAGGCCACCCTTCTTGTCCAGCGGCCACGGGGCTACGTGATCCCTCCGGATCTGACGCCGGTCATCGGAGTTCTGGAGAGGCACGGGGTTCCCATGACGCCCCTCGATACGGCTCTGACCCTGGAACTGGCGGGCTACCGGATCAGAGGGACGACCGTCGGGGAGAAAGAAGACAAGGAGTTCCTGGATGTGGACGTCTCCTCAAACAGGGGAGTCCGGACGGTGCCCGCAGGCCACATTCTGGTGCAGGCCCGAGGGATTCAGACCAACCTCATCGTGAGTCTGCTGGAGCCGCAGTCCCAGTGGGGACTCGCCCCCCTGCCCCAGTTCGCCGCCTTGCTGGAGGTGGGGAGGGAGTATCCCATTCTTCGGATCCCCCAGGGGCTGGATTGAGATACCGGTCCGGGGGTGATGGGCCCCCGGGGTGACCTCCAGGGCCGGCCTCAATCCACGATCCGGGGCCGAGTAGGGACGCGCCTCCCGGCAGGAGCTCGATATCCCTGCTCTTGCCCAACTTGGGTTATACTTGGTTGCATCACACACACAATGTGACCGTCATCAGATGAGCGAACGCCAGGATGCCGTCCCGCAGGGGAGCCCTGGAGGCAGGAGAGGCATGACAGCCCCGATGATCGAATGGACCCTGGAGGTCCTGGACTGGATCCGGCCACAACTCTGGGAGAGTTGGCCGGAGGCCGAGATGAGGGGAAGTGCTCCGGATATGGAGCTGGATGGCTACAGGGTCAGGTTCCGGGATGGCGGTCGACAGTTCTGGCTGGTCTTCTCTCCAGAGGTCATCCAAGAGTCTTCGGTGTCCGAGGTGCAGTCCCTTCTGGAGGCCGCGGATTGGATCCGGCTTCTGAGGAAGTCCGGTGGACTCTCCGTCGGGGTCCACGAGGATCCCCGGCAAGGACCGTCCCTCAATCCAATCGACACCCTGGAGCTCAAGACGAGAGCCTCCTGAGGATGGAAGCCCCCTGAGGCCCAGCAGCGGCAGGGGCTTCCTGACAGAATCCTGACATTTCCGGGAAACCCATCTGGGGAGACCCTCGTCTAACCAGTTATACGACTCGTCCCCACAAGACCACCCCCCTTCTTGCCAACAGGAAAGAGTGGCAAAGGAGAGATAACCATGAGGGGACGATTTCTCGTTACGCTCGCGATTCTCGGCACCATGGCTGTGGTTCTGACGGGGTTTCACCCGTCTCGGGCCGGCGCCGTCCAGGTCACTTCTCCCCAGGCGAAACAGGAAGCGGAATCCTCCAAAGCCGATCGGCTCGAGTCCGTGGCTATGGAGCTGCTCGCTCTGGGCGACATGGACAGCTGGGGGCAGGCCGCCGCACTGCTGGAGCGGTCAGCACGTCTTCGGCCGGAAGCCAATCTGAGCAGGGCCACTTCCCTGAAGATCGCCGCGAGCCTCTACAACTGGACCGGGGAGACCGAACATGCCCGGGACCTGTTGCAGGAGGCTGCCGAGTGCGCCCAGGAGCTGGGAGCCTTGTCCTTCGCGGCACACACCTTCCTCGATGCCGCGGTATTATCAGCTGAGCTGAGGATGGGGAGACATA
>JASFRP010000661.1:0-3015 GCA_050114895.1 Gemmatimonadota bacterium | reverse complement strand
CCCATGGCCGGAGCTCCCGTCGTGACCATGGGGGAATCCGGCGCGTGACACATCTGGCACTGGTCGTTGGTCCGGCCCTCGTGATCGGCCGGAACGTCCGGAACCGGCTCCATGACGCCCACCGCGTGGCACATCATGCAGTTCTCCTTCCCGGCTGCATCGTGTGCCATGGCCGGGGCTTTCAACTGGGCCGACACCGGGCTGGAGGCGAGAGCCAGGACGAACAGCGCCCCTGAGAAGCTCAACAAACCACGAATCATAGGAACCATCTCCCTTGTTGGAGGGGATACCGGTGTGTCTTCTGGGGGCACCACCTTCCCTCCGCGCTGCCCAGTCCTGCCACTCTCCGGTTCCGGGTATTCCCCGACCCCATATTGCGTACGGAATGAATTGTTCACTTAGCATACAACCCAGTGACCCGGGCCTGCAAGGACCGCCGGCACTTCTTCCGCATGGACCGCGCCAGAACTCGACGCCTCAGGCTCGCGGGAGTCCTTCGGCCTCCTCCTGAATCATCTCCTTAAACAGCACCAAGGCCCCAAAAGATCCCCAGACCGTGAAATCCCCGAGAAGCGGGGCATTTCGGCCCACTGCCACACCAGAGAACGGACAGAAACTCCCGCGAAGCGAGGGAAAGGGGCCCATCGGTTAACTATCTCCGGTCGGCACTGATCTTGCCAAACACCTCCCCGGTACTTAACTCGACTTCGGCCTCGAGTTCAGTTCTCCTGAAATAGCACCAGTCCTGCCACCGGAAGGGGTGAACTGCATGCCTCAGCAGGTCACACGTCTTCTCGTCGTTTTCGCGCTGGTGGGTTCGGCCCTCCTCGTCGCCCGGTACTTCCTCGTGCCCGACACCTTCGGTGAGCTCGGGCATTACCGGGCCGCAGCGGTGGACTCCATCCAGAACCTCCAGAAGTCCTACGCCGGGCGTCAGGAGTGCGCCCTCTGCCACGGAGACGTGGAGGCGGTCCGGAGCGCTTCGAACCACCGGGGCGTATCCTGCGAAGTCTGTCACGGTCCTGCGGCACAGCACGTGGCGAACCCCATGGAGGTCAAGCCCGTCATCGATCGGAACCGGACGCTCTGCACCATTTGCCACGCCTACAATCCTTCGAGACCCACGGGCTTTCCCCAGATCGATCCCGTGGCGCACAACCCCCAGACACCCTGCATTGCGTGCCATCGACCCCACGCCCCGGAGCCGCCGTCGACTCCGGAGGAATGCGGCGCCTGTCACGGGCAGATCGCACGGCAAAAGGCCGTCTCGCACCATGCGGCACTTCCCTGCACGACCTGCCACCAGGTGCCGGAAGAGCACAAGACCTCTCCCCGGACGGTCCAGCCCACTCGACCCACGGAGCGAGCCTTCTGCGGCACGTGCCACAGTGAGCCGGCCATGGCGGGGAGCGGGATTCCCCAGGTGGACATGAGAACGCACGGGGAGCGGTACCTCTGCTGGCAGTGCCATTACCCCCACTTCCCGGAGGTGGGCCGATGAAGAAGAAGGAGGTGACAGGGATGACGGTGGATTCGGCGAGGGCGCAGGATCCAGGGACGACGGAGACGATGGAGAAGGAGGTTGACCGGCGAGCCTTCCTCCGGGCCTGTGGACTGGCGGCACCGGTGATCCTGGCGGTACTCAAGGTCCCCGAGGGTCTCATCGGCCAGGAAGCCGTGGAAGGAGCGGAGCGAGAAGCTCTCCTCTACGCCATGGGGGTGGATGTCCAGAAGTGCATCGGGTGCGGGCGGTGCGCCGTGGCCTGCAAGACCGAGAACCGTGTCCCCCCGGAAGAGCACTTCTTCAACACCTGGATCGAGCGGTATGTGATCTACGCCGACGGGCGGGTCGCGGTGGACAGCCCCAACGGCGGAATCGATGGCTTCCCGGAGCTCCCGGAGGAGGGAGAGACGCTCCGCACCTTCTTCGTCCCCAAGCTCTGCAACCACTGCCAGAACCCGCCCTGTGTGCAGGTCTGCCCCGTGGGAGCCACCTTCATCACCGAGGATGGCGCGGTCCTGGTGGACGAGGAGTACTGCATCGGCTGCCGTTACTGCGTCCAGGCGTGTCCGTACGGAGCCCGCTGGATCCATCCGGAAAAGCACGTGGCCTCCAAGTGCACGTTCTGCTACCAGAGGCTGGATGAGGGGCTCGTGCCGGCATGCGTGGAGGTCTGCCCCACCGGGGCCCGCCTCTTCGGACAGCTGGGGAACCGAGCGAATCCCCTGGAGCGCTTCCGGCGCTTCAACGAGATCCAGGTCCTGAAGGCACACCTGAACACCGAACCGAAGGTCCTCTACGCCAACCTGGACGGGGAGGTGCGGTAGACATGCAAGGCTTCATCTACCCCAACGAATTCGAGCTCCAGTGGGGGCTCCTGGTAGTGCTGTACCCCTACCTGACAGGATTGGTGGCCGGAGCTTTCATCCTGGCATCGCTGGAACGGGTCTTCAACGTGAAGGAGGTGGAGCCCACGTACCGCCTCTCCCTTCTCACCGCGCTGGCCTTCCTGCTGGTGGCCCCACTACCCCTCCTCGCCCACCTGGGCCACCCGGAGCGGGCCTACGAGATCTTCATGACCCCGAGCCCCACGTCCGCCATGGCCATGTTCGGGTTCGTGTACGCCTGGTACCTCATGGTCGTCCTTCTCCTGGAGATCTGGTTCGACTACCGGGAGAACTTCGTCCACTGGTCCCGGACAAGCACGGGATGGCGGAAGTGGCTGTACAGGATCCTTACCCTTGGCGCCACGGACCTTTCGGAGAAGTCCCTGAGGTTCGACCGGACTGCCGGAAAATGGATCACCATCATCGGGATCCCGTCCGCCTTCCTGCTGCACGGGTACGTGGGGTTTATCTTCGGGTCCATCAAGGCGAATCCGTGGTGGAGCAGCGTCCTCATGCCGGTGGTGTTCCTGTTCTCCGCCATCGTGAGCGGGATTGCCCTGGTCCTCTTCATCTACATCTGGGCGCAGACGGTCAGGGGCCGTCCGGTGGACATGCTCTGCACCGACA
>JASFRP010000660.1:0-3017 GCA_050114895.1 Gemmatimonadota bacterium | reverse complement strand
CAGTGGCCGTGGTGGGCTACGAGTACTGGAGCCACTCCCTGGGTGCCGAGGAACGGCTCGAAGGTCGTCGGATCATCGTTGAGGGCACTTCGTACGCCGTCGTAGGGGTCATGCCCCCGGGATTCAAGGTGCTGGAGGATGCGGACGTGTACCTTCCCCTGGAGCAGCACCCCCAGCGGATCCGGGGCTCCAGCAATTACCGGGGGATCGGGAGGCTTGCCCCGGGTGCCACCCTGATTCAGGCCCGGACGGAGCTGAACGGCATCGCCCATCGGCTCGAGGAGGCCTATCCCGAGGAGGCCCGCCTCTCCGGGGTCGCCATGCGGCCCCTCAGGGAGGAGCTTCTGGGTGCCGTCACCCGACCCCTCATCCTCCTCCTGGGGGCCTCGGGGATCCTTCTCCTCCTGGCCTGCTCCAACGTGGCCAGCACCCTCATGGCCCGGAGCGTCCGCCGGGAGCGTGAGATGGCCATCCGAACCGCCCTGGGAGGCGGGAGGGCTCGCCTCGTCCGCTTGGTCTTCATCGAGAGTCTCCTCCTGGCAGGGGTGTCGGGAGTCCTGGGAGTAGGTCTTACCCTGGGCACCCTGGAGTCCCTGAAGCTTCTCGGAGCGGACTTCATTCCCCGCCTGGCCACCGTGTCTGTGGACGCATCCGTTCTCGCGTTTGCCCTGGGCGCTACCCTGGTGACCTCCCTCCTCTTCGGCCTGCTCCCGGCGTTCCGAATTCCGGAGCCGGCCTCGAGTCTCCGGAGCGGCGCCCTTGGGAACTCCCCGGGGAGGCGAGGGATCGGGTGGAGCTTGCTGGTGGGAGGCCAGGTGGCCCTGGCGGTCTCTCTGGTGGTGGCGTCGGGGCTTCTCCTCCGGAGCATGCGGGAGATCCTCTCGACGGATACCCACTTCCGCCCGGAGGGGGTTCTCACTGTCGGTCTGGACTTTACCTCGGTGCAGTCTGTCCCCATCAGGGGTGGGCAGGTCCGGTTGAGCGAGCTGAAGGAGGAATGGCGCGCGCTCCCGGGAGTGACGGACGTGGGGTTCGTGAGCTATCTCCCCACGAACCGGGGCATGATGACCGGCACCGTCTATCGGCCGCCCCTCCCGGCCGACGGGTTGCCCGAGCACATGGCGGGGCCGGTGGGGTGGCGGGTGGTGTACTCGGACTACTTCCAGGCCATGGGGATCCCTCTCCGGGAGGGGAGGTTCTTCCAAAGCCAGGACGGCCCCGACTCTCCGCCGGTGATCATCCTGAACGAATCCGTGGCCAGGGCTCTCTTCCCCGACGGGGATGCCGTGGGATCCTTCGTGGGCTTCGAGCCCTTCTCGAGGGATCCGGAGCTGGAGGTCGTCGGCGTGGTCGCCGAGGCCCGGGACTGGCGTGTGCCGGCAGGCGAGCAGATGGAGGGATTCGTCCTGGCGTCCCAGCATCTGGGATACGCCCGCTTTCTGACGGCCGCGATCCGGACCTCCGGGGAATCGTCGGGGTTGATCGGTCCAGCCAGGGAACGGCTGCGGGAGTTCCAGCCAGGAATCCCGGGGAACTTTCGGACCCTGGATTCGATCCTGGCTGACAGCTTCCGGGACCGGACCTTCACGCTGGGGGTGCTGGGGGTGTTCGCCCTCCTTTCCCTCTTCCTCTCGGCGGTGGGGATCTACGGTGTAGTGAGCTACACCGTGTCCGCGCGGGCCCGGGAGATCGGGATCATGCTGGCCCTGGGCGCCGGCACCGGCAGGCTTCGGTGGCAGGTCTTCCTGGGTTCGGCCCGGCCTGTGGTCGCGGGATTGGGAGCGGGTCTCGGGTTGGCCCTGGCGACGGGGCGCCTCCTGGAGAGCCTCCTCTTCCAGGTGAGCCCCCGGGACCCGACGACGCTGGCTGCCGCGCCCCTGGCCCTCCTCGTGGCGGCATCCCTGGCCATCCTCCTGCCCGTCTTCCGCTACACCCGGGTGGACCCGGCAGGGTCCATGCGGGAGGAGTAGGAGAGAGCCGAGGGTCGGTCGGGCCGTGAAGGGCCTCTTCAGAAGGGCTCTCGAACCGTCGCTGCTGGATTCCAGGCGGCGACTTCATCGCGGCCCGGGGAGTGGGTCACCTGTCTGGTTTCCGACCCATCGGGTCGGACCACCCAGATGTCGGTTTGGCCATTCCTCTCCGAAGTGTAGGCAATCCATTCCCCGTCCGGGGACCATCGAGGCCATTGGCCGCCGAACTCATCGTCGGTGACCCTGCGCGGATGAGAGCCATCTGAATCGGCCACCACAATGAAGCAACCATCCTCACGGCATCGGTGGAAGGTCAGCATCCGGCCGTCCGGAGACCAATCGGGCAAGCAGTCGAAACCCGGCTCCCGGGTGACGCGGACCTCCTGGGACCCCAGGCGGTCGATGAGGAAGATCTCACCGTCCTGGCTACCATCTTCCAGCGGGATCTGCCGGCAAAAAGCGACCCACTCACCGTCGGGTGAGAACCTGGGCGCCCCCTCGTACATCTGATTGCGGGTGAGCGGCCTCACGTTCGAACCGTCAGCGTCCATCAGCCAGAGGTCGCGTCCCGCATGTCCATCGGCCAGAGCCTCCCGGGTCGATACGAACACGATGGTCTCACCCTCAGGGGAGTATGAGGCATTCCCGTCGTAGCCTTCTCGGCTTGTGAGGTTGGTTCTACCAGTTCCATCGGGCCGGATCGAATAGACATCCGATTGCTCGGCTGTCTCGATGGTGAAGAGGATGTGGCTCCCGTCGGGGGCCCAAGAAGGACCGTACATCGACGCTGGATGCGAGGACACCATCTCCGCATCGTCGGAGTCCCGGGCATGGAGGAAAAGGTCCATGGTCCCGCCGCCGCGGTCTGTCGAGATCACCAGGGCATAGTCCGCCACTGCATGCCTTTCGAGGGCACTCTCCTCGTCGGACGGTCCGCACGCAACCAGGAGGAGCATCGGCATCAGGACAAGAGAGACCGGCAAACGGCCTGAGCGTCCTCGGGACTCGGTAGATTCCTGTTTCACACCCCTCTTCTCCTGCTGTCCA
>JASFRP010000659.1:0-3018 GCA_050114895.1 Gemmatimonadota bacterium | reverse complement strand
CGCCCGTTCTGATTGGTGAAGGTTCCACGACCCATCCCCACCACTTCGACGGTTGCGTCAGGTAAGGGTCTCAGCGTCTCGGCCGATACCACCTGGCCACCCACCTGCCCCTGCTGGGCGGAGAGGGGGCGTACCACCAGGAGGCACGACAGAACGGCTGCCACCGTGGCACACCATCTGCCGGTCCTGAGCCACCGCGCTTCAGATGACTCACATGCCATGACAATCCTCCGTTGTAGAGGGGATGTACCCGTAGAGGACGATCCAACGGTCGATTAACCAGGGATCCGGGAGACGTCGGCCGGGGAGGGAGCCCAGCGGCAAGCTCTATCCGGAGAGAGGAAGATCAGGCCGGGAGACGCCGTGCCAATCCACCCACAGAACCCCTATTTGGTTAATGGTGTCAAGCTTGTGAATGGGGACTGGGACTGCAAGGATTTTCTTTGGCTTTGCATGTGCACCGACTTGCCCATGCTCCTCGCCGATGCCGGGAAGGAACCTTCCTGGGCCATGCTGGACAGGCATCCCTGGCTGCCCCCGACCCACAGGTTCCCTGAAGACGTGGGCCTTCCAACGGCCGGCCCGGGATGGGTCCGTGTGGGGATGTGCAGGGAGTTGAGAGGGGGAGTTGCGGGCTGTCTCCCCGAAGGAAGTCGGTCAATGCTGCCCCCCCGACCGCAATCGACACAGGCACCGCCCGCGCGCACCTCGAAGCAGTCGCTCCATCGTCCCGGAGCAGTCGCTTCGAGCTATAGACGCGGATTCTGACGAAAGTGTGCAAAAACCGGGTCCTGTCAGCCCCGGTGCCCGTGGCTTCGGATGCGTCTTTTTGCACGCTTTGGCCGCTTTTCCCGTCATTGGATTGACGGACCAGTGAAATCCTCCGCGGGGCGACCATGAAACGGCTTCTTTCCAGGGACACCCTCCTCTTGGGCCTGGCCCTTCTGGCGTTGGGTCAGGTTCTCCTCTTCGGCAACAGGTGGAGGAACCGGGACGGGCCCGCCGACTCCTGGCTCCACGTTGGGGACGACGTAAGTGCTCTCCAGTTCCGGACCCCCTCCGGACGGTCCGTGTCCACGGCCGGGGGCGGAACCATGGTGCTCCTGATCTTCGACTCCCAGTGTGCGCACTGCCTTGCGGTAGCCCCTGCCTGGAAGGAGTGGATCAAGACGGCGCCCCCTCGCCTGAGGGTCGTGGGGGTCTCCACCGAACCCCCCGAGACCGCCGAGGCTTTCGCCCGGGAGCAGGGTTGGGGGGTGGAGGTCTGGCAGGTGGAGGCACGGACGGGCAGCCGGGAACACGCCCTGACGAGTCGTACCCCCTGGGTCTTCCTTCTGGATGGAGAGGGCAGGATTCTGAAGGAGGGCCACGGGTCCCGCCTGGCGGAGCTCACCTCGGGGGTGTCCGACTTCGTCGCGGAGGCGAGGGTCCGATGATCCGGGTGAACGGCCGGTCTGCTCTGATTCTTCTGGTCGTGGTGGGATGCCAGCCCCCGGAGGAGCCGGTCGGCGCCCCCTCCCGAGTGGTGGAGGTGGGTGAGATCGTACCGATCCCCACCGAGGCCCGGTTCTTTTCCGTGAGAGACGTCGTCCTAACCGGAGATGCCCTGTGGGTGCTGGAGGGAGCGTCGCCTTTCGTGACTCGCGTTTCATTGGCTTCCGGGGAGGCAGTGAGGTTCGGAGGGGAGGGCGAGGGCCCTGCGGAGCTCCGAAACCCATGGGGGATCCAGGCCTTGGAAGGGCCTGGGGAAGGCAGCGTCCGGATCTGGGACCTGGGCAACGGACGGGTCTCCACCTTCGATTCCACTGGCGGGTTCCTTGAATCGGAGCGCCTGAGCACCCGAGGGATGGTGCGGGCCAGGAATGACATCCGGGAGGTATCCTACGCGGATCCCTTCAGGATCCGGGCCGGACCGTCCGGAGTATTCCTCGGTGTCTTTCCCGGGAGGGTCAACCGCACCCCCGACCTTTCCGGTGGGTCCCTGTGGCGCGCCGACGTGCAGCTGGAGCCCGGCCTCGAGTTGACGCGTTTCGGGGAGCACGCGTCCTCCGGAAGCGACGGGCTACGTGAGTGGGCGTCGGTTCCGCTCTGGGACGCCTGCGACGGATCGGCGGTGCTCTGGAGTCCCGAGGCCGCCAGCGTCATCTGGTTGGACCAACAGGGCCGCGTGGTGCAGACGGTGCCGGTCCAGGTGGATCAGACGCCCGTGGCCCTGGAGGACATCGAGCGTTACTTGCGGCAGATGAGCCGGCTGGAGTTGGGCCCCGACCATGAAGAGGCGGGCATCAACTTCGCCAGCGCGGCCCGGTCCATGCGCGGGGAGTTCGCGGAAGATCGACCCTTCGCCACGGACCTGCGCTGTGAGGAAGGGGAGGCGGCGTGGATCCGCCTCTTCGATACCTCCGTGGACCCATTGGGCCGGAGCCAGAGGTGGCTGCGGGTATCCCCGGATACCTCCCCGCGCCAAGTGAGTTTTCCCAGAGGTTTCACTCCGGCCCTCTTCACGTCCGATCGCGTGTACGGCCTGCTCGAATCCCCCAACGGTGACCAGCGGCTGGCCTGGTGGTGCGAGGCCTCCGTTGACTGACCCATTCTCCCACTCGATTCTCCCATCAAGGGAAAAGGAGCCCCCCCATGCGTAGGAAGCTCATGGTCGCCCTCGTCGTCGCCAACGCACTCCTGGCCGGCGCCATACTGGCCGTGCCGGCGGACTCACAGATCAAGCCCAGGGGCATCCGCAGCTGCTGTCAGAGTGATGGTCCCGGAGAGAGTTACTGCTGCAGGGGCTGTTGTTGGTTCACATTCAACTGTTTCACGGACGAAGAATGCCAGCTCGCGGGAACCAGTGCGGTGCTGCCTTGACCCATGCCTGCTGAGCGGGAGCGAGGGGCGGGGCGATTCTTCACCGTTGCCGGGGTCTGGCTCTTGGGGTTGGTGGGCGTGGCTTTTCTGTACCAGTTGCTCACGCGGCCGACCCGATGGGATGCTCTGAGTTTCCATGAGACTGCCCTGTTCCTG
>JASFRP010000658.1:0-3039 GCA_050114895.1 Gemmatimonadota bacterium | reverse complement strand
GATCGGGTCCCTGAGGACTACGTCCGAAAACAGACGCTGGCCAACGGGGAGCGGTATTTCACACCAGAGCTGAAGGAGTGGGAGGAGAAGGTCTTCGGCGCGGAGGACCGCATCCTGGGCATGGAAATGGAGCTCTTCGCCGAGCTCCGGGCGGCGGTGGGGCGGGAGGTGGCCCGGATCCAGGACACGGCGGGAAGGCTGGCGACCCTGGATGTCCTGGGGACCCTGGCGGAGGTGGCGTCCCACAGGGGGTACGTCCGACCGGAGATCCACACCGGATTCACCCTCGAGATCCGGGAGGGGCGTCACCCGGTGGTCGAGACGATGATGCCCCGGGAGGAGTTCATCCCCAATGATCTTCGCCTGGACGAGGAGGGGAGGATCGTGATCCTCACGGGGCCCAACATGGCGGGGAAGAGCACCGTCCTCCGGCAGGTGGGCCTGATCCAGCTCCTGGCCCAGATGGGTGCCTTCGTTCCCGCCGCCGGCGCCCGCCTCCCGGTCTGCGACCGGATCTTCACCAGAGTGGGGGCCTCCGACGCCCTGACGCGAGGCCAGTCCACCTTCATGGTGGAAATGAACGAGACGGCGGCCATCGTCCACGGCGCCGGGGAGAGGAGCCTGATCCTCCTGGACGAAATCGGTCGTGGAACCTCGACGTATGATGGGGTGTCCATCGCATGGGCCGTGACGGAGTACATTCACGAGCGTATCGGAGCGAAGACGATCTTCGCGACCCACTATCACGAGCTCACCCAGCTCGGTGACCTGTTGCCGGGGGTGAGGAACCTGAACGTGGCGGTCCGGGAGGTGGGGGAGGACATCGTCTTCCTCCGGCGCCTGGAAGAGGGAGGAGCCGACCGGTCCTATGGGATCCAGGTGGCTCGTCTCGCGGGAATCCCGCGGGAGGTGATCCAGCGGGCCCAGGAGCTCCTGACCGAGTTGGAGGGGAGCCACTCCGGAGGCGGGGAAGGGTTGGGCCGGCGTGGGCGCCTCAGGCCCCGGTCGGAGGCCCCGCCGGATCAGCTCTCCTTCTTTTCGGTGGACCACCCCGTCCTGGCCCGGTTGAGGGCCCTGGAGATGGACCATCTGACGCCCCTGCAGGCGCTGAACGCCCTGGCGTCCTTGAGGTCGGAGCTTCTCGGAGACGGAGACCGCTGATGGAGGTTGGACACGCCATGAGAGCCGGGCAACACCGGTGGAACGGAGGATCCGGTGCAGCGTTTTCCGCTGTTTCGATCCGATTCGCTGCACTCGCGCTCCTCTTCCTCGTTTTCACGTCGGTCCTGGGGGGGTGCGGGGGCGACGATCCCATCGAGGAGCCGACCCCCCTGTACGGCGAGGTCCCCATCGAATATCCCCTGGCCCTCTGGGACGCGAACGTGGAGGGGATCACCCTGCTCCGGGTGCGGGTCACGGACATGGGGGTGGTGGACAGCGTGGAAGTCCTCGAGGGGAGTGGATATCCCGCCTTCGATTCCGCTGCGGTGCGGGGCGCCCTCGACCTCCGCTACAACCCCGCCCGGAGGAACGGGGAGCGAACCACCGTGTGGGCGAAGGTTCCCGTCCACTTCACGAAGGAGGACGGGTAGCTCCCGGGAGCTCGCTTTCCGGTCCGGCCCTGCCGCCCTCCCGGCTCGGCGCCCCCGCCCCGTCTGCGGTCCGATTCTTGAACTGGCAACGGGGGGTCTCGGGGGGGAGATCTTCTCAACTCCATCCCGATGCCCTCCATTCGAACGCCGCCGTGAAAGGGTGAGGACTTGACGGAGCCCACACCGCTCGAGGATCTCCGAAGCTCCTCCGAGGGGAAGACGGGGCCCTCCTCCAGGGGGATCCTCGTCCTGTCCCTCCTCCTCCTGGCACTCGGGACCCTCCTCCGCCTCTCCTTCTATCTCCTGGCTCGGCCTCCCCTCTGGGGTGACGAGGCCATGCTGGCCGTCAGCTTTTCGCAGAGCCCCATTTCCTGGCTGCACGGCCTTTCCTTCAACCAGACGGCACCCCTGGGCTACCTCTTCCTCTCCTGGTCGGTGGTTCGCCTCTTTGGAGACGGGGTCCTGGCCCTGAGGCTGGTCCCCTTTCTGGCGGGAGTCGGGTCCCTCTTCCTCTACCAGAGACTCGCCCGACGGGCGATCCCGGGATCCTGGTCCGTGGTGGCCGTGGCCCTACTGGCCCTCTCCGCCACGGCCATCTACTACAGCGGAGAGGTCAAGCAGTACTCCCTGGACCTCCTGACGGCCACGGGCCTCACGCTGGCCGTCCTGCCCAGGCCCATGACGGAAGAAAGGGCGCGGTGGGCCGCTCTGGCGGCCTTCGCCGCGGTGGTCTTCTCCCAGGCGTCGGTCTTCGTGCTGACCGGAGCCGCCGTCTGGCTCTGGTTCCAGGAGCCGGGCGCCGGGCGCCGGCTCGGGGTGCTCTTCGGCGTCGTGGCCTGCGCGGGGTACCTCCTCTATTCCAGGACCATGAGTCCGGTCACTGGGGCCCTCATGGACACCTTCTGGGCCGACACCTTCCTGCCCTTGAGGCTGGATCCGGGGACCTGGTGGCGGGCCTTCACGGGGTTGTTCGGACACGTCCTGGGGACTCCCCTCCCGTGGATCGCCGGGGGTGTCGCCGTCTGGGGCGCTCTGGGAGGCCGGGACCGGAGGCTGGCTTCCCTGCTGGCCCTCCCCCTCGTGGTGGCGACGGTGGCCTCCCTCCTCCAGCTCTACCCCTTCTCTCCCCTGCGGGACGGGCCCCGAATGGGGCGGCTCTTTCTCTTCGCCCTCCCGGGTCTGACTCTCCTCCTGACCCTGGGGTTTCGACGATTGGCGAAGGCCGGCCCCGTCCTGGCGGCCATCGTCCTGGTCCTGGTGGGGGAGCAAGGGTTCCGAACCGTGACGGATCCCCAGACCGTCTTCTACCGTCCCGACATCACCCGGGCGATCTCCTTGATCAGGGCTCATCCGGATACCGTGGTGGTCCCTCCCCACATTCTTCCCCTGATTCGGTATTATTCCGCCCGGGAAGGTCTGGATCTGGAGATCCGGCCCGCGGTGGAGG
>JASFRP010000657.1:0-3040 GCA_050114895.1 Gemmatimonadota bacterium | reverse complement strand
GGTTCCGCGTGACCAGGGGGAGTCCGTGGACGATGGCTGTGGCGGCCATCCAGAGCTCGTCGACGCCTATGAGAAGCCCGTTGTCTTTCAGATAGCGGTACCGCTGACCGTAGACCCAGGCGGTATCGAGATCCGGGACCAGGACGCGGAACCGCCTCACCAGGGCATCCCAGCTTCTCTGTTCGTCCAGCCGAGGCCCGCAGGCCAGCTCCCCGGCGGTGGTGAGGGTAATGCAGAGCTCCCGGTCGAGGTTCTCTTCCAGGAACCGATGGGCCGGGCCGGGTTCGCCGCCGAGAGCCTCTCGCTCCAGATCCACCAGGAAGGTAGTCTCCAGAATCAGGGCCTGTCCCACTTGTCCTCGGCAGGGAAGTCCGCAGTGTCGGCCTCGTCGATTCGATCCAGGGCATCGTCGGACAGGTGGGGCCCACTGGTGCCATAGACGGCCAGCAGCTCTCCGGCCGTGATTCCCACCTCGGGCCACTCGGCCCTCATCACGACTTCTGAAAACGACTCGTCAGGGCTCCGTCGGGCTCGTCGCAACCGCTCCCAGGCCTCGATCTTCAAAGAAATGGTCTTGGTCGCCATGCATGTAATATGCATGATGCACGCACTTGTGCCAAGAACTCTTGGAGTCCGGGACACGCTGAGGGACGGTTGTTGCGTCGGGTGGGGGCTTCCGGACCCTGGATGCCCTCCATCTGCCCACCTACCTGTTGGCCCGCCGTCGCATCGCCGGTCTGAGTCTGCTCACTCCGGATCATCTTCGAACCAGATCCGGAAGAGATGTATCTTGTGGTGGTGACTGCTTATCCCACCGAGGATTGATGCCATGAAGGATCGCTATCTCGAGGTTACTTATCGGAAGGGGAAGCCGTTGGCGGCATACCTCTACCTGGCCCGCGAACCCCGCGCAAAGAGCGTCAGGACCGAGAGGGCCTCGGATACGATCCTGGTGGATTATGGAGCGGAGGGCGAGCCCATCGGCATCGAGATCACGGCCCCGGCCCAGGTTACGGTAGCAGAGGTCAATGGGATTCTCCGAGACCTCCGCCAGGCCCTTCTGGAACCTGAGGAGCTGGCCCCTCTGGCTGCCGCCTGAACGGTTGTTTCCACCCCCGACGCCGAATCCTCTCCCTTCGACTTCTTCTTCCCGAGTTCCCTCCGGAGGTCCCGGAGGGCCGAAACCTGGGAGGCCGACCTCATCCGAAGTCCCGCGGCCCCATGACCCGCGGCCTGGCGCCCCTCTGCCAACTTCCGGAAAGCGAGGAGACAGCACGACGTAAAGGATGAAGTGGGAGTGATCCCGAGCTCCCTCATTCGCCGGCGAGGACCCCTCCATGCCTCATGGTAGCCTGGCGCCCCTTACTCGTGAAAGAATTGTGCGGCGAACAGGAACACGGACTGGAGAAGACCGGTGCGCGACAGGACCATGACCCTCCCCGGAATCCTGGCGATCACTCTGTGTCTCGCTCTGCTCCCCTCCTGCGTCCCGGAGGCGGGAGGTCCACCGCCCGACCCCTTCGCCAACCTCCACGGCCCCTACCTCGGCCAGTCTCTGCCGGGCCTCGACCCCCAGCCCTTTGCGCCTGAGCTGCTCTCTCCATATGGCAATGTGGCGGGGGTCGCGGCCGCCCCCGGGGGGCGGGAGATCGTCTTCTGGACCGTGGAGCCCAGAGAGGAGGGCGGGTCGCCCCGGGTCACCATCTACCTCACGGTGGAGCGGGACGGGGGCTGGACGACTCCGCGGGTGCCGCCTTTTTCCGGGGAGTTCTCCGACGGGTATCCGGCCATGCATCCCGACGGGTCCAGGATCTACTTCCAGTCCGACCGGCCCATCGACCCCCGCGAATCCGAGTTCCAATACAACATCTGGGTGGCGGATCGGGACCGGGACGACTGGGGTCGGGCGAAGCCCATCGGGCGGCCCATCAACGGCCCGAACCACACCGGCGGCGCCTCCGTGACCCGGGGCGGGACTCTCTACTTCACCCTCATGGACCTGGAGAACGGGAGCTCGGACCTTTACCGCTCGGAGCTGGTGGACGGGGTCTACCGGGAACCGGTGAGACTTCCCGACGGGGTGAACGCCTTCCGTCAGAACACCGATTCCTACGTGGACCCTGAGGACCGCTACCTGGTCTACACGGCCTTCCCCGGAATGGGCCACGAAGACAACCCCGGGGCCCTTTACATCGCCTACCGAGGCCGGGATGGGAGTTGGAGTGAGGGGATGAAGCTGGACTCCGTCATGAACTCCGGAGACCAGCCCGCGTCGGTGACCATCTCCCCCGACGGGGAATACGTTTTCTTCATGCGGATCACGCCCCGGCCCGACGCCCCCGGCGAGACGGAGTGGGTCGTCTACTGGGTGGATGCCGCTGCGCTGGCGCCCGTGGAGAGCCCGGGCTGACCCGGTCCACCTTCAAGACCCCGTCCGACTTTCCCCTCCTGCCATCCCTCCGCCCGGGGCCTGGCCTTCTCTTGTCCTGACGAGATGTACCCCAACTGTCATCCTGTCATCATTTAAACGATTCATCATGCCCCGAGGCCCACTCGAGATGTCGATTGATGAGGTGACCACCGGTGACTACTTTCATTATATGAAAGTCGTGGGGGTCAAACAGTTGAAGGCCAGGCTCTCCGAGTACCTGAGAGCGGTCAAGGCCGGGGAGATCGTACTGGTCACGGACCGTGACGAGGTCGTGGCGGAGCTGCGCCCGCCCCGGGAGCCTCCGCCCATCCCGGAGTCGGAGGACACCCTCCAGACGTTGGCGGATGCCGGCGAGGTCACCCGGGCCGAACAGACCAAGGGGAGCTGGCAGTGGAAGGCCCGGGGCCTCGGCCTGGAAGAGGGCACCGCAGAGGCACTCCTGGACGAGCTTCGCGCAGACCGGGACCCGGACGTGGACTGACCATGCCTTCAGCCCTCTACCTGGACACCTCCGCCGTTCTTCGGGCCGTTCTGGAGAGCGGGACCACTCCCGAGATCGAGAAGAGGATCGGCGACGCGGGAACACTCATCACCTCTCGCTTGGCCCTG
>JASFRP010000656.1:0-3053 GCA_050114895.1 Gemmatimonadota bacterium | reverse complement strand
CCCTGAGGAGGCGGCTTTGAACCGATCCGTGTAGGTGATGATCTTGTTGGTCATGTGGCCCCCCCCGCTCCAGCCCATCTTCCCCATTCGCTCTCCGTCCACCAGCCCACGTGCGATGAGGTAGTCCACCCCCGTCATGACGTCCTTGTGGGCCTGGTTGAAGTAGTGGCCCACCATGTCCCTGAGGAAGGGGTCTCCATACCCGGTGCTCCCCCGGTAGTTGGGTTTCAAGACGAAATACCCCTTGGCAGCCAGGACCTGGACGTAGTTCGAGGAGGAACCGAACTGGAACTTGTCCGAGGCGGCGGGCCCTCCGTGGGTCTGGACGATAAGGGGGTACCGCTGTGCCTCCCGGTAGTCCAGAGGGTAGAAGAGGAGCCCTTCCACCGTCACCCCGTCCTCCCCCTCCCACTGCACCGCCTCCTGCCTGGGAAGGAGGAAGGTCTCGTCCAGGTAGTCGAACACGTGGGTCACGCGTCTCGGCTCCGTCGACCGGCCCGGCCCCAGGGTCCAGATGTCCCCGTTGTTCGTCGGGTCCTGGATGGTGAAGGCATGCATCCCGTTCCCGGGGAGGTAGCTCCAGGAGCCGAGGGCATGATCCCCCTCCGTGAGCTGCGTCACCTCCCGGCTCTCCACATCCGCTCGGAAGAGATCCTGCCGAACCCCGGTGTTGGCGGTGAAGAAGACGGACGTCCCGTCCGCCGACCAGGCAGCTCCCGTCACCTCGTAGGGAAGGTCCGGGAGGAGCACTCGGGGCTCCCCTCCACCCACCGGCACCAGGAAGATCTTGTCGTTGTAATAGAAGTCGAACTCTTCATTGGAATCGGCGGTGAAGAGCACCCAGTGGTTGTCGGGGGAGAGCTGAGGGCTGCTCTCGGGCACGGTGTCGGTGGTGAGCCGCCTGGCGTCGCCGCCATCCACCCTCATAACCCAGACCTCGGCCTCCTGGGCGTCCCCGTAGAGGGGAGAGGGAGCCCTCATGTGGGCCACCATCGTCCCGTCCCGGGAGAGGTCGTACTGCCCCACAGTGAAGTCCCCTTCCGTGATACGGGTCTCCTCCCCCGTGTCCATCACCACATTCCAGAGGTGGACCTCCTTATAGTTCTCGTCGAAGGCGTAGACGTCATCCCCCAGCTCATCTTTCTTCTTCTCTTCCTCGGAGAGGGGATCCGATGCCAGGAAGTAGAGGGAGCTCCCGTCCGGAGACCAGGCGATACTGCTCACCGACGTTTCGTGGCTCGTGATCCGCCGGGCTTCTCCACCCCCTGCACTCAGGAGATAGATCTGTGTACCTTCCGCGTCGGCCCGGTTGGCCGTGAAGGCCACGTGCTGCCCGTCCGGCGACCACCTGGGACTGGATTGGCCTTCTTTCCCGTACGTGAGTTGGATCGTACCGGAGCCATCGGAGTTCACCCGGAAGATGTGGGAAACCGTTTCGTTCTCTCCCCAATCGGCTTCGCTCTTGACGTAGAGGAGCCGAGTGCCGTCGGGAGAGATCTGGGGGTCCCCCACGCTGGGCACCGCCATGAGGTCCAGGATGGTCATGGGGCGCTTCTGGGCGTGGAGGGGAGAACCTGAAGGAAACAGGACGAAAAAGGCCAGCAAGGAAATGCAGAAGGAGCGTGCCGGTCGCATTGGACTCACCTCGCTTCCGGGGAACGGGACCAGAGAGCCGGGCAGGAAGTGAGTTTGCGACCCCGGGATCAGACGCGCAACGAGAGGGTAAGCGGGACCCATGACTGAAGCGAAAAACCAGGGGCAGGAGCCCCCAGTGGCCGACGACAGGGCACCCACGGGGATCGTCCTCCTGAACATGGGGGGACCCCGGACCCGCGAGGAGGTGGGGCCATTCCTTCTGGAGCTCTTCGAGGACCGGGAAATCATCCAACTCCCGGCTCAGAGATGGCTGGGACCCTTCATCGCCAAACGGCGGACTCCGAGCGTCACCAAGCTCTATGAAGGGATCGGGGGGGGATCCCCCATCCTCCACTGGACGGAGGTCCAGGGACGGGGGATGGTGGAGCGGCTGGATCGCCTCTCCCCGGAGACGGCGCCCCACAAGTTCTACGTGGCCTTTCGGTACGTGCATCCCTTCAGCAGAGACGCCCTCCAGCAGATGAAGGCAGACGGGGTGAAGCGGGCCATCGCCTTCACCCAGTACCCCCACTACTCCTGTGCCACCACCGGCTCGAGCCTCAACGAGCTCTGGCGGGCGGCCGGAAAGCTGGGGATGTCCAACGAGTTCCAGTGGAGCGTCATCGACCGGTGGCCCACACATCCCGGCTTCGTCAGGGCAATGACCAGGACCGTGCTGGACGGACTGGCCCAGTTCCCCGACGATGAGCGGAACGACGTGCTCCTCCTCTTCAGCGCCCACTCTCTGCCCCTGAACATCATCGACCGCGGTGATCCCTATCCCCAGGAGATCGGCGCCAGCGTCCACGAAGTTCTGAAGGAGGGGGGGTTCACGAACGAATACCTTCTCTCCTATCAGTCTGAAGTGGGGCCCGTGAGGTGGTTGGGCGCCAGCACAGAGAGGGTCATCAGGGAGCTGGGAGCCAAGGGGAAGAAAAAGGTCCTGGTGGTTGGCATCGCCTTCACCAGCGATCACATCGAGACGTTGTCGGAGATCGACATCGAGTACGCCCACCTGGCCCATGAGGTGGGCATCACCCACTTCAAGCGCGCACCGGCGCTGAACGGCGAGCCCCTCTTCCAGGACGCCCTGGCGGGCATCGTCCTGGAGCATCTCAGGAGCGGCGAGGCATGCACGACCCAGTACGGCTTCCGGTGCCCGGGGTGCACGAACCCGGAGTGCCGGAACATCCTGAACCCGGTGGCCTCCTACAGGCGTACCCCGGTGAGGGCGGGTTGAGGGAGCTACTCTCGGCGGCCTGCGACCACGTACACTCGTCCCGACCGGGGGCCGTTCACGAAGCTCCAGGCGGAAGTCACGAGGAGGTCGCCGGCTCCGTCGCCGTCCACGTCCCCCATCCCGGTGGAGTCGAACCCCAGGGTCTCCCCCATCACCTTCCCGGTGAGGGCCCAAACGA
>JASFRP010000655.1:0-3054 GCA_050114895.1 Gemmatimonadota bacterium | reverse complement strand
GTTACCGCAGCAGTGCGCGTGAAGGCGTAGTCGGCGTCGGTGTAGGTGGTGTGGATCTGGTGGCACGTGCGGCAGTTGACGGGTGACGGGTTGTCCGGGCTGATAGACGAATCATCCGCGTTCCCGTTGGCTACCCGGTCCAGGAATCCTTCGTGGGTATGGCAGCCGGCACATTCGGCGTCGCTCCGCTCGAAGTTGCCACCATTCCGGTGCGTGGAATTCTCGTACTGCACCTGCCGGGCGAACAGCATCGTGTTGTTCGTGTGGCACTGGGTGCAGTTCTCATTGGCATCCTGCCCCGCTGGACCTGCCGGCCCCTGCGGTCCCGTGGGACCCGCTGGGCCGGTGGCGCCGGCGGTCCCGGCAGGCCCTGCCGGGCCCGTGGGTCCTTCGCACGCCGTCAGCATGGGAAGCAGGAAGACCGCTGCGGCGATTAAAACAGAACTCCTCCTCATCGTCGCCTTCCTCCAGTTTGAATTAGGGAAAAAAGGGCGAAAACAGAAACGAACTCCGGTGTGTTGATTCGCGAACAAAGGAAAACCCATAAATCCTTCAGACTTGCAAAGTGTCTATGTTCAAAGAACTTCGGTTTCTTTCTTCGCACATTTTACACCCGGACAGACGAATACGCCAGGGGAAAATCCAGATTTCCGGCGAGGGGGGATGAGCAATTTCCAGGCCATTCCCGGCCATACCGATTTCTCAAGCTATTTAAGACATAAAATCCATAATCAGATTCGTGGCGGAGGCATTTGTCCGGGCCGAAGGCTGGAATTCAGCCAGGTGACATTCTTTCCCGAGCAGCTTGTTACATCGCATGGGAGTTCTCGTCCCATCTCATCTTATGGGAAAAGGACATTATTCCCAGTACCGGCCTTCTCCAAGTCCAAGAACCGGGATAGCTTTTTCGTGTGCCGTCTTCCTGGGGCCGAAAACACGAGGCCGGCCCTCCGGACACCACCGCACCCTGTCGGATGATCTCATGAGCAAGATCCCGAAGTTCCTTCCCGCCCTACCCCTCCTTGGCCTGGCCTGCATCGCCCCGATGGGGGTCTACGCCCAGCAGTCCCTCACCGTCCGCATCATCCCCCGGTTCGGGCTGCTGGACCCCGACGCCTACTTCTACGAGGAGTTCGTCAGCTTCGCCGAAGACACTCCCACGGAGTGGACCACCGGGTCCCTGGGACGTGCAGCTTACGTGGGACTGGGCCTGGAAGTCGGCCTCGAAGATCGGGGGATCTTCCTCCGGGGAGAGCTCGGACGTTCCTTCGAGGGGTGGCTCTCAGCGGTACACGGGTATGTTCAACCCAGGATCTTCTTCGACCCCCCGACCATCATCAACACCTGGATCGACGCCCGGGCCGCACTGACCTTCGCCAGCGCAGAGCTGGTTCTCCCGACCCGGCTGGAATTCTGGGGAATCCGCCCCTACTTCCTCCTGGGGGGAGGAGGGAAGTGGTACCAGTTCGATGACCCCACCGAGCCCGTCACCGTGGATGCCATCCTCCCCTCGAACGGGTTCACCCTCACCGCCGATCTCGGCGGAGGGATCTACCTGGACGTTCTCGGCCTCACCTTCGACCTACAGGCCCGGGACACCCTGAACCGGTATTGGGGGAAGAACCAGAACGACCTGGTCTTCTCGGGGGGCATCGCCTGGCAGGTGTACTGAGGCTCAGCCTCCGGGTCGGACCTCCCGGGGGTATCCCACCTCCCCGTCCAGACACCACCGGAAGAAGTCCCGGAGCTCCTGGTTGGCGCTCTCCAGGTCCTCTTGCCGCAGGTACATCATGTGGCCGCTCTCATGCCAGGCGAACCGGAAGCGGTCCTGGAACTCCCCACCCGGCTGGATGTGGGAGATGGTGTACGCGGCGCTGAAATAGTCGGTAGCCGCGTCGAAGTACCCGCCCTGAATCAGGACCTTGAGGTACGGGTTGGCCTGCATGCCACTCCGGAGCATTTCGCCCACGTTCGCCCCGTCGTCGCGATTCCATGGCCGGACGGGCCCCCAGATGTTGTACTGGAGGTCCGGATCGTAGCCCAGCTCACGTCGCAGATAGAGGTTCACGGCGTTCCCGAAGGGCCCGTCCCAGTCGGCCATGGCGGGATCGTACTCCGGGGTTTCCCCGGCTGCGTCCCGGTCCACCCCAACGTAGCGGGAGTCCAGACGGCCCACGGTGAGCCGCTGGTCCCTCAGGAGCTCTTTCCAGAAGCGGCTCGTGTCCATGCGGAGATTCGCGGAGAGGACGTAGGCCGGGTCCACCCCCGTGTACCTGGCCACCTGTTCAGCGACGGATCTCCTTTCCGCATCCGTCAATCGGTCCCCTGCGACGAGGGCCCGGAGGTAATCGGAGAGGGCAAATCCCTCCACTTCGTCCAGCACATCCCTCAGGGGCCTGGTCTGGAGATCGGTGGGAAGCTGCCGGTGATACCAGGCGGTAGCGGCGAGCTGAGGTAGGGCCGTGGCGTACCGCACGTCGGGCCCCGCCTCCACGTTGAGGTTGGTCATGGACACCAGGATCACGCCATTCAGGTAGATCTGGTGGGCATCCGCCAGGTAGCCGGCCAGCCCCGACGCCCGCGTGGTGCCGTAGCTTTCACCGATGACGAACTTCGGTGAATCCCAACGGTCCTTCCGGGTGATGAAGAGCCTGATGAAATCCGCCACGCTGGCGATGTCGGAGAGGGTGCCGTGGTACATGTGCTCGTCCTCACCCTCCACCATCCGGCTGAACCCTGTGGCCACGGGATCGATGTACACGATGTCCGCCACGTCCAGGATGGAGTAGGGGTTGTCCTCCAACCCCACGGGAGGCTTCAGGGCGAAGCCCTCCTCGTCGTACTGGACCCGGCGAGGGCCCGTATAGCCCATGTGCATCCAGACGGAGGCCGTCCCGGGTCCACCGTTGAAGGAGAATACCATGGGCCGTGGGCCTCCTTCGGACGGATTGTCCCGTTTGTAGTACACGTAGAACATCCGGGCCATGACCTTCCCGTTTCCCCGAATGGGCAGCGTTCCGGCCTCGGCGGTGTACCGTATCGTCTCCCCGCGGA
>JASFRP010000654.1:0-3055 GCA_050114895.1 Gemmatimonadota bacterium | reverse complement strand
CCGCGCCCCGGCCTCGCGGGGTGTCAGGGATCCCTCGGAGAGCTTCGCCCGGAGCTCCTCCAGGGTACGGATCTCTGCCTCCGCTCCCTCCAGAAGGGGGGGGAGACGGCTTCTTGCCCGCTCCCGCCTCGCGGCCTCGTCATAGAGGAGTCGGGCGTTCTCCTGGGGGCTCAAAGCGGGATCCAGTCGGATCGACACCTCCTCTCCGTCAAAGCCCCTCAAGGTGGCCGTATCCGCCCCCCGGGGGACCTCCCTCAAATGGGCGAGAAGGAGGTTCGCGCGACCCCGGGCCTCCTCCGGATCGGCCGAATCAGCCATCTCCCGCCGGATCCCCCGGGCTCGGCGACGGGCTCGATCCAGGGTCCGCTCCAGCCTTTCCAGGACCTCCTCCCCGGGATCGAGCGCTCCTCCCGCGCCGCAGGCAACTGCCTGTATGGCAGTGAAGAGATCGGGGAAGTTTGTGTATTTAAATTCTTTCAATACATATGGATACGGCTGTTTATCTCCATTGATTTCTAGGAGGCATGGCTCTCTTCTTTCCAGCTCCCGGATCTCCATCCACCGTCTCCGCCCCTCGGCGGGGATCGGCACCAGTAGGGTAGAGACGTTGATGGGAGAGGTGAAGGCGACCTCTCCCAGGAGTGCTGCCCGTGCCGCGTCTGGAGCTTTCCCGGTCACGAGAGCGCTCCACTCCTCAGGGGAGAGTGGCGCCAGGATCCCTCTGCGCCGGGAGGGCGGAGGGGGGGAGTACGGCTGACCGATGGCCAGGGTCCGATCCTCCGACCGGCGGGTCCATAGGAGATGCCGAATCCAACCCTCCTCTCCTTCCAGGAGGAGGGCGTTCCATTGATTCGTCATGAGCTCCACCACGAGGCGGAATCTCCGCTGCTTCCCCCGGTCCCGACGGAGGTGGACCTCCAGAATGCGTTCGTCCGGAAGCGCTCTCACGGCTGCGACCCGGGCCGTCAGGGGACGTGCGTTCCCCGGCGCCTCGGCGTGAGGAGAAAAGGTCAGCCACCCCATCCGGGGGTGGAGGTGCCATCGAAGGACGCCCTCCCGAAAGACGAGGGTGAGCTCCCGAGCCTCCCAGCGGAAGGAGTGAGCCCGGAGCCGGGCGCCCCGGAGGAGGGTGTCAAGCTCCTCCGCCAGGGCCGAAACGAGGACGGCATCCCAGGTCATGGCCATATCCGAAAGGTAGGTGGATGATCCGTCCGTTGTAATGGCATCCCGGGAGGCGGACGAATCCCACCGTGGAGTCCGGACCGGAGCGGAATGACCCTCGGTCCTGGGGCCGAGGGTGGGTTTGACACTTCCCCCCGGCGCTTCTAGCCTTAAAGGTTATTCTCCCGCAGAGGGTGCGCCGCAAACCGTTTGGGCCCACGGAGGCGAGTTTCCGTGTCCACCGACAACGAGCTTCGGAAGCCCCGGGGGTCCATTCCCCGCTTCCTGGAGATGAAGCGCCAGGGAGAGAAGATCGTGGCCCTAACGGCCTACGATTTCCTCTTTGCCCGCCTCGTGGAGGAAGCCGAGGTGGACATACTCCTCGTCGGCGACTCTCTCGGCCAGGTGGTCCTGGGGTACTCTTCCACCATTCCGGTGACACTGGAGGAGATGATCCACCACGGGAAAGCTGCCAGAAGGGGAGCCCCAAACACATTCATGGTTCTGGACATGCCCTTCATGAGCTACCAGGTGTCTCCCGAAGAGGCTCTCCGGAACGCGGGTCAGGCCCTGAAAGCCACGGGTGTGGAGGCGGTGAAGGTGGAGGGGGGGAGCCCGGCGACGTGTCGCGCCGTGGAGGCCCTCGTCCAGGCCGGTATCCCCGTCATGGGGCACGTGGGCCTGACTCCCCAGTCCGTCCACGCCCTGGGTGGATATCGGGTCCAGGGGAGAGAGGAGGCCGCGGCGGAACGCCTGCGGGCCCAGGCCCGTGCCCTGGAGGAGGCCGGTTGTTTTTCGGTGGTGCTGGAGTTGGTTCCTGCCGACCTGGCTCGGGAGATCTCCCATGGGCTCACGGTCCCCACCATCGGCATCGGAGCCGGGGGCGAGTGTGACGGGCAGGTTCTGGTCCTCTACGACGCCCTGGGCTTGAACACGGGGTTCCGGCCGAAATTCCTGAAAGAGTTCGGCGACCTGGCCGGGGAGGCCCGCAGGGCCTTGGCATCGTACGTACGGGAGGTTCGGGGTGGCACCTACCCTGGCGCCGAACACTCCTTTTTGAGGGACCCGTGATCCTGGCCCGAACCCGGGAAGAGCTGGCCGACGCTCTTTCCGCCGCCAGGGGGGCCGGTACCCGGATTGGGCTCGTCCCCACCATGGGGTACCTTCACGAAGGACACCTGTCCCTGGTTGACCTGGCGGGAGAACACGCGGAGCTGGTTGCCGTGTCGGTCTTCGTGAACCCCCTTCAGTTCGGTGTCGGAGAGGATCTCGATCGCTATCCCCGGGATCTGGAGCGTGACCTGACGCTCCTGGAGCAGCGCGGGGTGAAGGTGGTCTTTCATCCGAAGGTGACGGAGATGTACCCGGGCGGGGACTCCTGGGTCACGGTGGATCCCGGGCCCTTGGGGGACGTCCTGTGCGGGGCCTTCCGTCCCGGGCATTTCCGGGGCGTGCTGACGGTGGTGGCGAAGCTCCTTGGGCTCTTTCGACCCCATATCGCTGTATTCGGGCAGAAGGACTTCCAGCAGGCCGTCCTCATCAAGCGAATGGTCCGTGACCTGGCTCTGGGAGCCGATGTGCTCGTGGGACCCATCGTCCGGGAGGCGGACGGCCTGGCAATGAGCTCACGGAACGTCTTTCTCGAGGGGCCAGACCGACAGAGTGCCCTGGGACTCCATCGAGGGTTGCTGGCGGTGCAGGAGGCCTTCGCCGCCGGGAAACGGTCCCGGGCGAGCCTTCAGGCAAGGCTGCTGGAAACGATATCCCGCCACGGCGGCCTGCGCCTGCAGTATGGAGAGATCGTCGACCCTGACGCTCTTCGGCCCATTGACCCGGTTCCTCCTGGGGCCGTTGCGGTGGTGGCGGCCAGGTGCGGATCCACCCGGCTCATCGA
>JASFRP010000653.1:0-3060 GCA_050114895.1 Gemmatimonadota bacterium | reverse complement strand
AGGAGGAGTCGGAGACGGGGCCGGGCCAGAGGGGGAAATAGGGTTCGTAGACCGGCGGATCCTCCCTCCTCACGAACCAGACCCGCTGGATGGGCTCACCCCCCTGGAAGAGCCGCCCTGCAATGGAGTCGGCCATCACACGAGCTCTGATGCCCGTTCCCGAAGCAAAGTCCAGGATAAGCGAATCCCCCTCCAACCTCACGTTTCGAACGGTTTCCAGGACTTCTCCGCTTCTCCGGTTGAACCAGCTCCCCTCCACCGCAGCTCCCTCGAAGTGGATGAACCCGAAGCGGCGTCGGGCTTCGAAGCCGCCATTCGGCTCCGCCCCCAGCATTCGGTAGTAGTCCCAATCTCCGGTGAGATCCTCCGGAGACGGAGGTCCGCCGGACCCGGGTCCAGTACAACCCCAACCGGCCAGGCCGGCGGCGGTCAGGAGGATCAGGACAGGGACGCTGACTTTCACGGCAAGCTCCTGATGAAGGGAAGAAAGAGAGGATCAGCCCCGGGCTACTCGCTTCTCCTCCATGCGACGGACCAGGAGGAGGAAGAAGGCGGGGCCGAAGGCCAGGATCGCCACTGCAAGCCCCATGGCCAGGCCCACGAGGGTGAACCCCGGGGCGCAGCACTCCTCCCGCTGCCTGGAGAGAATATGTGCCGGGATCGCCACAAGGAGCTCCAAGATGCTCCCGGTGAGGAGCCAACGGGTCATCCTCCGGGTGATGGTTCCCGGTCCTCCTGAAGAGGCCCCACGGAGGAAGAACCAGATCCAGAAGGCCCAGATTCCCAGGACCCCGGCCAGGGTGTAGAAGGGTCGAAAGAATGGATCCACCCCATCCTCCCCCAGGAACATGAGGAGAACACAGTAGACGAACCCCAGGGCCAGAAGCGCCATGGGAATGGCCACCACCGCGGCGCTGGTCACCACCGTTCGCCTGGTCACCGGCCTCTCCCCGGCGACCTTGACCGGGATCACCAGAAGAGCGGCCTGGACCAGACAGAGTGCCGGGAGGAGCCAGGTGAAGACCGCCCCAATGGACTCACGGTCTTCCCCGGCGAAGAAGAGAACCGGGGGAATGACCAGGAAGGAGGCCACCACCAGGTAGAGCCCCACCGTTACCGCGGCCCATCGTCTCATGCTCTTCCCCGCCCTCGGGCCTGCGATGTCTCCGGCTCTTCCTCAGCACCACCCCCTCTCCCCGGCACGATCACCTCTCGTGCCGGGTGAGGTTCCATGAGTCGGAACCGCACGGCGTGCACCATGGCTTGCCTCCAGAGAGCTCACGGAAGGAGATGCGATCCAATATGCAGACCGGCGGTGGCAGGAGACAAACGAGACCCATCCAGGGCCTGCGGGCCCCGCCGCGAAGGCGCCTCCCCCGCCGTTCTTGCCAACTCCACCAGGACGGTGTTCGGTGATCGCCCCAGAGCCCTTCCCACACTCGTGTTCACCTGGAGCGCCGCCGCCACGTCCAGCTCCGGGAAGTAGGCCATCTCAGTGAGGTATCCCGGAAAGAACCCGCTGTGGCCCTGGCTGGGACCCACGGGTGTGTCCGTGAGGATCACTCCCAGGCCGTACCGGCTGCCTGGGCCGAGTTGGGCCGGCACCCCCTCCAGCATGAGGGAGAGGAGGGAGGAGTCGAAGGCCTCTCCCGTGTAGAGCGCCCGGGCCCACCGGGCCAGATCCGATGGCGTGGAGGCGAAACCTCCCCCCGCCCATTCGAACTGGGGATTGATGACGAAGCGGCCGTCCTGGAGCAGGACCTCGTCGGTTCCCCCAAAAGGGTTGTCCGGACCGGCATACCCCTGAGCCAGCCCCGGGATGGTCCTGGAGTCCGAGGGTACCGTGTCCTCCAACCCCAGGGGATCGAGGATCTCCTCCTGGATGAGATCGTAACACCGCCGCCCAGTGATCTCCTCCATGATCATTCCCAGGAGGATGAAGTTGGTGTCGGAATACTCCCACCCCTCTCCCGCGCCAAAGGATGGCGCCTCGTCCAGGACATAGGAGACGAGCTCCTCCGGATCCCAGCGCTTATCCGGCTGTGCGGTGAGGTCCGTCGTGAACGCAGCCTTGAACTCATAGCGCATGACGCCGGATGTGTGAGTCATGAGGTGGCGGACGGTGATCCCCCCGGCGTTTGGGATGCGAGAGTACCAGTCGAGGTGCCCCAGGTATTCCGAGACGGGGGCTCCGAGGTCAAGCCTTCCCTCCCCCACCAATCGCATGGCCAGAGCGGCGAAGTAGGTCTTGCCCACGCTCCCCTGGAGCATCCGGGCTTCAGGGGTCATGGGAAGGTGGCGGACGGTGTCGGCCTCCCCGCTGGTGACGGCGATGACCGAGCCGTCGGGGAGGGAAACGGCAGCGCTGGCACCGGGAAAGCTCCCACCCTCCTGGAACGCGTCCAGGACGGACTGAAGGCGGGACCGGAGCTCCTGGGCCGGGAGGGTCTGGGCCGCTCCGGAGGATGGCTGTTGAACCCTCGAAAGGGCGCCGGTGGGCGCCGGCACCAGAAGGATCGACGCCAGGACCCCGGCACCCAGCCATCCACTTCCCTTCCTTGTCACTCGGACCACGGTCTACCTGCCCTCCCTCATCCGTTCCAGCTCATCCAGCCTTCCTCTCACCGCCTCCAGGGCCTGGGTCGTGGGGATCCCGTCGCTCCCCTGCAGGAGGTTGTACAGGGAGGAGAGATCCCGGTGGAGAGCCAGAATCTCCCGGGACCGGGCCTCGTCCTGGGCAGCCGCTTCGGTGAGCCAGGCCATCCCGTCGTAGAGGTCCATGGAGAGCCGGAACTGTTCTCTCAGGGCCTCCGCCGGGGTGTCCACCCGGGGGTCCATCCTCACGATGAGGGGCTGAGTGAGCTCCCGGCCGTCCACCGTCAGTCGCACCGTATACTGCCCCGGGAGGACCCAGGGGCCCGTGGGGACCGGAGCCGTATTCCCATAGATGGCGGAAATGGGATAGGAGAACCGGACCCCCTCCGGGGGAGGATAGTGGAGGTCCCAGATGAACCGGTGCATCCCGGGTTCCGCCGACAGGGGCTGGAAGGGGCGAATCCA
>JASFRP010000652.1:0-3067 GCA_050114895.1 Gemmatimonadota bacterium | reverse complement strand
GCCCGCCGGATTTGATAGGCATGGTGTCTATTCCTCCAGGATCTGAAGCGAGATCCGCTCTGCCCCGGCGGACTGGAGCGCATCCAGGACGTCGATCATGAACCGATGAGGCGCGTCGGGATGGGTCTTCACCGCGGCGATGAGATTGGGGTTCGCCGTGACCTCCTGGCGCCAGAGGGCCTCCACGGCGTCAGGCCGCATCTGCTGGATCGACGTGCTCTCCCCCCGCTTCACCTCCACGATCCCGTTGGGCTGGATGATGAGGTGGAGAATGTTGTTCTGGCTCACCGCCACCGTCTCCCCCTGCTCCGGGAGCACGACTCCGAGCCCCTTGTCTTTCGGGAAGACCGTGGTCACCAGAAAGAAGATGAGGAGAAGGAAGGCAATGTCGGCGGTCGACGCAGTGGGAATCTCGTCGCTCACCCTCTTCTTTTTGTTGTTCAGGACGGCCATTTCAGTTTCCCTGTTGTCCTTCTCGGTTCTTTACAGATGCCCTTCGATGAAAGTTCCGCGTCCTCCGGAAACGACCCCTGACGGGATCCTCCCCGAAAAGACCGCCTACGCCTCCGACGGTGTACCCGAAGCGGGGGCCGAGCCGGCCACACCCCGGGCCACGGCCGAGGACCGGGATCCGACACCAGAGAGAGGTCTCAGAGCCTTCTTCTTTCGTACTACAGTCAGCTTCCCGCCCTTCTCCAGATCCCACGCCAGATTCAGGATCTGCTGGGTTCCCTGTTCCATGTCCAGGATCAGAGAGTCGATGCGGGTCACGAAGTAGTTGTAGGCGATATTCACCGGGATGGCGATGGCAAGGCCTGTCGCCGTGGTCAGGAGCGCCACCTTGATCCCTCCGGCCACCAGGGCCGGGTCCACGTCCCCGGCGGCCTCGATGGAGGCGAACGCCAGGATCATCCCGGCAACGGTGCCCAGGAAGCCCATGAGGGGCGCCACGTTGGCCACCGTGGCCAGAACCACGAGGCCCCGCTCCAGGAAGCTGAGCTCAATGGCACCGGTCGTGGTCACCGCCTGATCAACCTCCCCTTCCGCCACCGTGACCCGGCGAATTCGCCTGAGGCCGGCCAGGAGGATGGCGGCGGTGGGGCCCGGAGTATCGGAGGCGATTTCCATGGCCTGTTCCAGGTTCCCGGCCCTGGCAGCTTCCTCGACGTTCACCAGAACTCTCCGGGTGTGCCGGTGCGCCACCCATAAGGTCCAGAACTTGGCGATGATGACACCCAGAGCGATGAGGGAGCAGAGTACCAGAGGGTACATCATCGCTCCGCCGTCAGCGAAGAGCGTTAGCAGCTCGTATTGCGAGGCGCCCAAGAGGAACTCCTTTTTTTCCAACGTCCTACGGGAAACGCGTCAGCTTTCGGAATTAACCGGGCCAATCTATGGAGTCGCCGGGGACCATGTCAACGCATGACGGCTCCAACTCCCTCCCCCCTCCCCTCCTCAGATCCGACCGGAGAGGAGCTCTCGGAGGCGGGTCTCATTCAAACCCACCTCGATTCTGCCACCCCTTGCCACTGATATACGTGAAGTCTCTTCACTTACTACAACCACGATGGCGTCCGTCTCCTCACTCAAGCCTAAGGCGGCCCGGTGCCGTGTGCCAAGGGATTTGTCCCTGACGGGCAGTTGTGTGAGGGGCAGGATGGCTCCGGCGGTGGCGATTCGCCCCCCCTTGATGATCACGGCCCCGTCGTGGAGAGGCGTGTAGGGCGTGAAGATGGTCTTGAGCATTTGGGCGGAGACGGGGGCGTCCACCGGGCTCCCGGTGCCGGCGTACTCCTCCAATCCTACTTCCCCCTGGATGGCGATGATGGCTCCCCTCTTCAGACGAGACAGCTCCGACACCGCCTCCACCAGCTCGTCCTCGATATGGGACTCCTCCATGCTCTGGAGGAAACGCACGAACCGGCTCTGTCCCAGCCGGGCGAGAGCCGATCGAAGCTCGGGTTGGAAGACCACCAGGGCGGCGATGGCCCCGTAGCGGAAGATGTTCTCCAGAAGAAAGGGGATGAGGGAGAAATCCAGGATCCGGGCAAGGAAATAGGCTCCTACCAGAAGGAACGCCCCCAGGAGCATCTGCATTGCCCGGGTCTTCTGAATCAGAAGGAGAACCCGGTAGAAGAGGACTGCTACGAGGAAGATCTCGACGAGATCTCCCCAGCCGGGGCTCAGAAACTGAAGTTGGTCCCAGATCCGGCTCATTCCCCTACCTCAATGATCGCTCGGACCACAGCCAGGGCCTGCACCAGCGGGGCCACATCGTGGACCCGGAAGATCCTGACGCCCTGTAGAAAGGACACGACGCACGCCGCCAGGGTACCCGGCAGCCTCTCTGCGGGGGGAACTCCGGTCACCTCGCCGATGAAGCTCTTCCGGCTGACGCCCACCAGGAGAGGGCGCCCAAGATACCGGAGCCCTTCCAGCGCCCCCAGGATCGTCAGGGATTGGGCCGGAGTCTTCGCGAATCCGATCCCGGGATCCAGGACGATTCGGTCTTCGCCGACTCCTCGCCCCAGGGCGACGTCGAGGGAGCGACCCAACTCCTCGCCCACCTCCCGCAAGACATCCTGGTAAACGGCGAGCTCCCTCATGGTAGCGGGAGTCCCTCGCATATGGGAGAGGATGAGGCTTCCACCCTCCTCCGCCACGACCCGGGCCATCCCCGGATCGTGATTCAGCCCGGACACGTCATTGACGATGCGCGCGCCCGCCTTCAGGGCCTCCCGGGCCACCACGGCCTTCCTGGTGTCGACGGAAATCGGAACCTCCAGGGAGGCTCCGGCAGCCCGGATGAAGGGGAGAATCCGTCGAATCTCTTCCTCTGAAGGGACCGGCGACGCCCCGGGGCGGGTGGATTCCCCTCCCACATCCAGGATGTCCGCCCCTTCCTCCACCATCTTCCTGGCCCGTAGCAGCGCCGCCTCCACCGAGGGTAGCGCGCCGCCGTCCGAAAAGGAATCCGGAGTGAGATTCAGGACCCCCATGACCCGGGGAGACGAAAGGTCCATCTCCTGATCCCCGACCCGCCAGAAGGATACGGGTGAGACAGAAG
>JASFRP010000651.1:0-3072 GCA_050114895.1 Gemmatimonadota bacterium | reverse complement strand
CGGATCGCCGACTCCATCTTCCAGCAGATCCAGACCCGGCCGGACGAATACCACGTCCTGACCCTTCCCAACCTGAACGGGGACTACCTGTCCGACGCCGCCGCCGCCCTGGTAGGTGGCCTGGGCCTTGGGCCCGGAGCCAACATGAGCGACGAGGTGGCCCTCTTCGAAGCCACACACGGCACCGCCCCCAAGTACACCGGAATGGACAAGGTGAACCCCGGATCCTTGATCCTCTCGGCCGTCATGATGCTGAACCACATGAGGTGGAACGAAGCCGCGGACCTGGTGGTGAACGGGATCAGCCAGTCCATCAAGGACGGCCACGTGACCTACGACCTGGCTCGCCTCATGCGGGGGGAGGGCAGGCAGGACGTAACTGAGCTCTCCTGCTCAGGGTTCGGGAAGGCGATCGTGGAGAGGATGTAGGGTCCGGCACGGGCACTCGGGCTGCAAGGCCCGAGCGGTCATCTGGCCCAGTGGTCTGGCCGGGGCTCCCTGGATGGGGGCCCCGGCTTCTTTCGGGACAGGGCACGCTTCCTACTGCCCGTTTACCCACACCAGTACGAAGCCCACGACCCACGCCACTCCCACCGCCCCAAGCAGCCACTTCTCCAGCGGTTGCATCCGCTGACGGCCCTTCTCGCCATGAAACCACGCCAGGATGCTGACGGCCATGAACCCGAAAACCAGTGTCACCAGCACAAGCATTTCCAGGTTGGGCCAGTCCAGGAACCTCTCGAAGTACTGCGTCATCTCAATGGTCATCCACCCCGCCGCCACATACCCCAGCATGATCTGGGGTAGCCTTCTCTCCCATATCAACTTGACCGGTCTTACTTCATCTGTTTTATCAAGACTGCGGGACGCGGCGTCCCGCTCATCCCTCTTCAATCTCTGGACGATATCTGCTGCGGTGGGACGGTGCCCCGGGGCCGGGGCCATACACCGGCCGATGAGGTCCACGAGACGCCGATCCACGGGATCCCAGGCTTCGGCGTGCTCTCGCAGCGCCGACAAAGCCATTCTGCGCCCCACTCCCGATCCGGCCTCCTCCGCAGGGGGGGGATGCCCGGTGAGAAGCTGGTAGGTCGTGACGCCGAGGCTGAAGATGTCCGAGCGGTCCGTCAGGGGCCTGGAGTCCAGCTGTTCGGGGCTGATGTACTCCGGGAGGCCGAGGAATTCCCCCGTGCGGGTGATCTTCGGGCTCTGGTCTTCCCCGGTCTCGAGGACTCCGGCAATGCCGAAGTCAGAGAGGATGTTCCTTCCCGTCTCCTCCTCCCGGAGAATGTTGTCGGGCCGGACATCTCGATGCACGATGCCGTGTTGATGGGCCACCACCAGGGCGGAAGCCACTTCCAGCATCACCACCCGAACCTCTCCGGGGCTCAGTCGTCCCTCAGCCTTCAACCGCTGGGCCAGAGTCGTTCCCTTGATGAACGGCATGACGAAAAACGGCGTGCCGTTCTCGAGACTTCCCACCCATTTCACGTCGCAGACATTGGGGTGAAGACCGAGCTGGGCCATGGACCGGGCCTCCCGCAGGAACCGCTCCCGGGCCTCCTCGTCTTCGTAGTGTTCCGGGGAGAGGAACTTCACGGCCACAAGGCATTTCAGCGCTGGATCCCGGGCCAGGTACACATCCGCCATGGTGCCCCGGCCGATGGGCCTGAGGATCTGGAGACGAGGCGCCAGCTCTCGCTCCAGGAGCCGCCTGAACTGCGCCCGGTCGGTAACGCGAGCTTCCCCTCCCTCTCCGTCGAGCTCGCCGGGTAGAGCGGCGGGCCAGGAGGGTGGTTGGATTCCCAGCCCATCGCCCTTGCGAACGACTGGCTTCAGATCCCCGGATCGAATCCCTTTGACTAGCTCTCTGGTCTCCTCCATGGGCTCCAGGCCCAGCTCCTCCTCGAGTAGATCCGCATATCGCTGGAATTGGGTAATGGCCTCGTCGCGGTTCCCGGACTCGGCGAGGAGTCGGATGAGATAGTGTTGGCCCGCCTCGCAGAGGGGATCCACGGCCACCCAGCTGGATGCTGTGGCCAGGGCCTTCTCCTGCGCTCCGCTCTTTCGGCAGTCCCGGATGTATCCTTCCAGGGCGTCTCTATACAGACGGCGGAAATGTCCTCTTCGGTGCTCCACCCATTCCTCGAAGGGGTGGGTCTGGGCGAGAAACGCGCCGTCCAGGAAGTGTCCCTGGTAAAGGGAGACGGCCTCTTCATGCTGGCCCTTTTCCAGGTGGGCCTCGAAGGCTCTGGTGTCCACCCAGAGAAAGTCGGTGGTGCGGAGGAAGTTCCCCTGCCTGTGGAGCCACCCTTCTCCCAGCTCCTGTTTCAACTCGTACAGGGTCTGGCTCAGGTTGGCCCGCGCCCGTTCGTTGTCGCTCTCGGGCCAGAAGAGGGCCGCGGCCTTGTCCCTGGTTACGGACCCTTCCAGGGCGAGGTAGACCAGGAGCCCGAAGGTGACGGGCTTTCCCGGGAGAGAGCCTTGGATCTCCCCGTCCTTCTCTACGCCGGTGATACCGAGGGTGGATATTCGAATGCCCATCCAGGCCTCCAGGGGGAACAGAGGATCTGGGCTTTCCCTCAATACAATGGTGGAAGGCGGCGTCCCGCAATCCTCTGGAGTGGGGCGGTGGCCCCCCCAGACGTGGGTCGTCGGCTGCGGATCACTGGAATCCTTCCTAATATCCCCTCTGCGCTCTTCGCCCAACGAACCCTGAGCCCTGAATGTGCATCATGGTCCAGATCCCTCTGTCGGTATGGCTTTTCCTCCTGGCCCTGGCTCCCGTGTTCCCGGCACCGGCCTCTGCCCAGGATCCTCCGCAGCCTCCCCAGGAGACGGTGGCCGCGCCGCAGGTGCTGGTCTTCCGGGACCTCCGGTCCGTCCTGGACACCGGCCTGGTTCTCCTGGACCGGAACGGCGACGGTGTGGTGGATTTCCTGGACACGCGGATCCTCTTCTCCTCCCACCCCACCGAGGCGGAGGTTGCGGCCGCGTCCAACCTGGCAGCCCGCCTCGGCTATGAGACCTCGGCCATGGACCTCGGCATCGCCGGTCAGGTGGACGGCCAGC
>JASFRP010000650.1:0-3077 GCA_050114895.1 Gemmatimonadota bacterium | reverse complement strand
TCTCCTCGGAGGATTGGCCTTGGGTGCCTGCCAGGACGGCGACCCCACGGGGATCGAGGATCTGCCGGCCCAGCTCACGGTGGAAGAGCAGCTTACCCTGGAGGTCCTGGCGGATCCCACGACCTCCGAGCTGGCCCTGGATCTGGCGACGACCCAGACCCATGCGGCCCACCGCCGTGGCAGATTCGGCAACGCCGGGGAAGACATCACGGCTCAGGCCGAACAGCGTTTCCGGAACGCCGAAGAGGCTTTCCAGAAGGGCGATCTGGTACGGGCCATGGAGCAACACCGCGAGGCCCGGCGCCTTGTTGCTCAGGCCATGGAGGCATCCGGTGGCCGGTGGGCCCTCCAGGCCCAGGTGGAGCGGCTGGAGTCCCTCCCGGTGATGGTGGCGGGGGATCCCGAGAGCTTCCAGGATCCCCAGGGCTTCGGTCTCCAGCTGGGTGAGCTGGCCCGGGGCGCGAGGAATGCCTACCAGAAGGGGAACCGCATTCAGGCGGCCCAGATGGGGGTCCTGGCCGAGCAGGCGCTCCGGAAGCGACAAAGGGACCAGAGCAACGTTCTGGCCGGTCACCCGGAAGTAAAGATCGAGCTGGGTTCTGCAGCGGTGGCATTGGCCGGGAGCATCCTGGATGAGACCGGGGCCGACGAGGAGCAGGAAGACCTCCTCGCCGTGGCGCAGGCGTTCCAGGATCGGGCTCTGGCGGAGGAAGATCTACGCTGGGCGGTGCACTACGCCCACCTGGCGGAGTGGTGGGCTCTCAAGGCCGTGGTTCTCCCGGGTGGCATCACGGACGAGGAAGCCCGGGCCATGCTCACCCTCGCCCAGGACCTCTATGCCCAGGCGGTGAACGCGGTGCAGGATCCGGACGAGCTGCAGGCCGCCCTCCTGGAGATGTCACAGCGGATGTTGACGACCGGTGAGGAGAACCTGAGCAACGGAACCTGTCGCGGGCTGGGTGCTCTCTGGCAGGCAGCAGTGATCTCCAGCTACCTGACCCCCGAGAGCTGAGACTCACGACGCGGAGCGCCGCCCCCCCCTGGGAGGGGGCGGCGTCCCATCATGGCATCGCCAACAACGTTCTCGCCCGCGGCTGGTGGAGGTCCCTATGTTTCAGCCATGTCAGCTCCTGCCGAGCGCACCGACGCCCAGGTGGTCAGGGACGTCCTGGCCGGAGACCGGGATGCCTACCGTCTTCTCGTTCGCCGGTACGGAGATGTCCTCTACGGACACGCCCTGCGAATGGTGCGGAGCCCGGACGAAGCGTCTGATCTGGCGCAACGCGCGCTGGTCAAAGGGTACCGGAAGCTGTCCTCCTGCCGGGACCGGGACCGGGTGGGGGCCTGGCTCTTCCGCATTCTCTCGAACCTCACCAAGGATCACCTTCGAAGCCGACGGCGAACGAGCATCTCCCTGGACCGCCTGGAGGAGCTTCCCGAGCAGGGAGGGGGCCCCCTGGAAGCAGCCCATCGGGGCGAAGTCCGGGGACGCCTCCGCCTTGCCCTCGCCCAGCTTACCCCCGACCAGCGGGAGGCTTTCATGCTGAAGCATGTGGAGGGGAGGTCCTATGAGGAGATGGCTGCGGTGTTGGACGCCTCGGTGGCGTCATTGAAGATGAGAGTGCATCGAGCCCGGGACGCGTTGCAGGAGCTGTTGGAGGATTTCCGATGAACGACGAGCTACGGCGCCATCTTGACGGTGACCTGCCCATGGATTCCCTCGGCGATGAGGCCCGGGGCGAGGCTGAGGCCTGGGAACGTCTCCTGGACGCCTTTCGCGTGGAGACTCCGGCGGTCCAGGCCCCACCATGGCTGGAAAGCAAGGTCATGGCCGAGATCGAGGCGCTGCCGGAGCCGGGGATTATCCAACGGATCTTCGCATGGCTTGTGAGCCCCAGGCCGGTTCGGATCTCTCCCATCGCGATAGGCCTTGCCACAGCGGCTCTCTTGGCCGTGCTCCTCATTCCGGGCCGGGGGTTTCTGCCGGGTTCCCATGCTCTGGAGGAGGGTCCTGGGCTGGCGGTACCGGCCGGCCTCCCAGGTGGCGAGGGGGCCGTGGTATATGTCCAGTTCACCCTGGAAGCGCCGGGGGCGGCTTCGGTCGCGGTGGCGGGGGACTTCGACAGCTGGGAAGGATCCTACGCGTTGTCCGATCCGGACGGGGACGGAGTCTGGAGCGGCAGGTTCCCCGTGAAGCCCGGGCTCCACGCCTACATGTTCCTGGTGGACGGGTCCACGTGGATGACCGATCCGAGAGCTGACCGGTACGCGGAAGACGGTTTCGGGAACCGGAACGCCATCCTGGCGGTCACGGTGCCCACGGCATGAGGTCCCTCCCCATGAACCCGTTTCTCTCTCGCCTCGTGCTCTGCTTCCCGGCCGTGGGACTCCTGGGCCTTGGGGGGGGCATCCCCCTGGCGGGCCAGGGTGGTGATCTCTCGGTGGAGGTGGGAGGGTCCACCTTCGAGCCACCGGCGGGAGTGGAAGGGGATGCCGCCCGGTTCCTCTCGGCGGGTCTGAGAGGCGCCCGCTATTCGGGAAACGGTTCGGGAATCTTTGCCTCCTTCCTGGCCGGAAAGGCCCTGGATGAGACCAACGGTGGGGATTTCTACTCCCTGGATCTCGAAGGAGCGATGTGGTGGGGGATCAACGGAGGGTGGTCGGGAGGACTCGAGTTGAAGGGATTCGGCTTCGATGTGGGGGAGCCCTTCCCGTATCGTGCGCTGGGGTTCGAGGGAGGACCGGGCCTCCGTTTCAGCTCCCCACATCTCACGGCTCGGGTCCAGGGGGTGGCGGGGGCCGGATGGTCCAGAACCGAGTTGGTCCGATACGCCGACGGGCCCGCCACCACGGTTGAGGACGACCTGTGGCGATACGGCGCCACGGCGGAGGTCTTGATGGGATCCCGGCGGCTCATGGGGGGCGTGTCCGCCGGCGTCCACGAGACCCTGGGTGGGACCTATCGGTCTGGAGGGCTTCGCCTCCTGGCTGCCCTCGGGGGAGCCGCGATGGAGGTCAGACTGGATGCGTGGCAGACTCCGTCGGGGAGAGAAACCACGGGCGGGCTCGCCTTCGTG
>JASFRP010000649.1:0-3078 GCA_050114895.1 Gemmatimonadota bacterium | reverse complement strand
TCCACAGGTTGGAGCACCGGGGGTGGATCGCCGCCGAGTGGGGCACCAGCGAGAACAACCGGAAGGCCAAGTTCTATCGCCTCACGAAACGAGGCCGAGCCCAGCTCCAGACGGAGGAGGCTCAGTGGCGGCGTTTCAGCGAGGCCGTGGAGTGGATCCTGGAGAAGGGGTGAAGCCGATCATGTCGATCTTCTATCGCATTCGCATCTGGCTCCGGTCCTTCCTTCGGCCCGAGGCGGTAGAGCAGGAGCTGGAGATGGAGTTCCGGCATCACCTGGAGCTGGAGATCGAGAAGAGCGTCCGGGAGGGGATGAGTCTTCGTGCGGCCCGGCGAAAGGCCCTGATAGACTTCGGCGGAGTGGAGCGGTTCAAGGAGCAGACCCGGGAGGCCCGGAGCACCCGCTTCGGGGAGAACGTCGTGGCAGATCTTCGCCTTGCCCTTCGGCGGCTGAAGAAATCACCGGGGTTCACCCTCCTGACGATTCTGACCCTGGCCCTGGGGATCGGGGCTACCACGGCCACCTTCAGCGTGGTGAGTGGGGTCCTCCTTGAGCCGCTTCCCTACGACGAGCCCGAGAACCTCGTCTACATGAACACCTACTTCCTCCCGGAGAGCGGCTACGACTTCCCGGAGTACGCCGTGGGCTCCCCGGAGTATTTCGACTACAAGAACGCCAACCGGAGCATGGAAGAGGTGGCCGCCGTCTCCACCGAGTCCGTCACCCTCACGGCAGGGCAGGGGGATCCGGAGGTGGTTCGCGCCGGGTGGGTCAGCCCCAGCATGTTCACCGTCCTCAGGACCCCGCCATTCCTGGGCCGGACCCTCGTGGAGGCCGACGGAGGGCCCGACCCGGCCGCCGTGACCGTCATCTCCTACGACCTCTGGCAGCGGCGCTTCGGCGGCGACTCCACCGTGCTGGGGAGCCTCGTGACTCTGGGTGTGGAGATTCAGGAGGAACTTGTCCCCTCGGAGATCGTGGGGGTCATGCCCCCGGGGTTCTCCCACCCGGGACCCGGGATCCAGCTCTGGGCCCCTCTGGCCCTGGATCCGGCCAGGACCGACCGGGGGAGCCACTGGTTCACCATGATCGGGCGCCTGGCAGAGGGTGTGACTTTCGAAGAGGCCGATACGGAGGTGAAGGCCATGATGGAGCAGTGGGCCATCATCTACCCAGACCACCACGTGGGCCACGGCCTGTTCATGAAACCTCTTCTGGATCACGAGGTCGGGGATGCTCGCGCCACCCTTCTCCTCCTCCTGGGGGCGGTGGGGTTCGTTCTCCTCATCGCGTGCGCGAATGTGGCGAGCCTGCTTCTGGCCCGAGGCGAGGGGAGGCGGAGGGAGGTGGCGGTCCGGAACGCCCTGGGGGCGGGGCGGACACGCATTCTCCAGGAGCACCTCACGGAGAGCTTCCTCCTGGCGGTGGGGGGCGGCGCGGTGGGCCTCATTCTGGCCGGGGTGGGGGTCCGGGCCCTCCTGGCTCTGGAGCCGGGCAACCTTCCCCGGCTGGACAGCGTCGGGCTCGACGGACGGGTCCTGGCGTTCACTGCCGGGGCCGTGATGCTCACCACCTTCCTCTTCGGCCTCATGCCGGCCCTCCAGGAAGCCCGGTCCAACCCCGGCGATGCTCTTAGAGATGCAGGCACCCGGATCACGGCTGGTGTCCGCCCAATCCGGCTCCGGAAAGGGATCGTCGTGGCCGAGGTGGCCCTGAGCGTACTCCTGATCGTGGGCGCCGGACTCATGGTCCGGAGCTTTCGAAACCTCCTGGTGGAAAACCCTGGCTTCGACACCGAGAACCTGCTTTTCGCACGCTTCTCCCTGCCAGCGGCGGAGTATACGCCGGAGGGGTCCGTCGAGTTCTATGAGCGGTTGGAGGAGGGAGTGGCGGTCCTCCCGGGGGTGGTGGGGGTGACCTACACCTCCAGGCCTCCCCTCCTCTGGCATGACCAGGAGGGCCGCTTCCACATCGAGGGGCGTCCCGTGACGGCTACGGGGCCCCTTTGTTGCGTGGGATCGACCGTGGCGGTGGGGGAGCAATTCCACGAGCTGCTCGGCGTTCCCCTGATCCGGGGGCGGCTCTTCGGGCTCGAGGATCAGCTCCCCGGCGCGCCGGGAGTGGTCCTGGTCGACGAGTCCGCCGCGGAACGCTACTGGCCGGGGGAGGATCCGGTGGGAAAGCGGGTCCGGTTCGGAAGCGACAGGCTTCCGTGGTCCGAGGTCGTGGGGGTGGTGGGCTCCATAACCTACGATGGCCCTGGGATCGGATTCCCGACCCTCTACCATCCGGCCAACCAGACCCCCAACTTCGCAGCCCGTTCCCGGTACCTGCTGGTGAAGACGGCAGGTGAGCCCAGGGCCCTGGTAGACGGTGTCCGGGGAGTGGTCCGAGGGCTGGACCCCGGGCAGGCCATCGCCAGCACCTACACCATGGACGAGATCCAGGGCCGGACCCTGGCCCGGCCCCGCTTCATCCTCACCCTCTTCAGCGTCTTCGCCGGCGTGGCCCTGGTCCTGGGGGCCATCGGGATCTACGGGGTCATCTCTTATGGGGTCGCTCTCCGGGCCGGTGAGATCGGGATTCGCCGGGCTCTGGGCGCCGAGGAGAGCTCGGTCATGGCGATGGTGTTGCGGCAGGGAATGGTCCTTACCGGAACGGGCCTCCTGGTGGGCTTGGGTGGGGCCCTGGCCGGCACCCGGATTCTCACAGGCTTCCTCCACGAGGTGAGGCCCCACGACCCGGTGACCTTCCTGGCGGTCGCGGGGGTGATCCTGGGGGTCGCGCTCCTGGCCGCGTTCTTCCCGGCCCGCCGGGCCAGCGGGGTGGATCCGCTGGTGGCCTTGAGGGTGGAGTGACCCCGAGCCATGCTTGAGCTCCCCCGCATCCGCCTCTGGATTCGAGCCCTGGTCCGGCCCCGCACCGTGGAGCAGGAGCTCACTCTCGAGCTGCGCCACCACATCGAGCTGGAAACCGAGAAGAACATCCGGGCGGGAATGACCCCGGCCGATGCGAGGCGAAAGGCAATGTTGGATTTCGGCGGTGAGGAGCGGTTCAAGGAGCAGAGCCGAGAGGCTCG
>JASFRP010000648.1:0-3082 GCA_050114895.1 Gemmatimonadota bacterium | reverse complement strand
CGCCCAGCTTCTCAAGGACCATCTGGGCATGGAGGCTCTTCCCCCTGAGGAGGGGAAGTTCGAGGCCCTGAACGCGGCCCTCTGGACGGATGGGATCCTCCTCTACGTTCCCGCCGGCGTGCGCCTGGAGCTTCCGGTACGGGTCACGCGATGGGTTTCCCAGGAGGGTGTCGCCCTCTTCTCCAGAACACTTATCGTGGCGGAGCCGGGAAGCCAGGTCTCCTTCGTGGACGAGGTTCTCTCCAGGGACATGGAGGAACAGACGTTCGTTTCCAACGCGGTGGAGGTACTGGCGCGGGACGGAGCCCAGGTCCAGTACGTCTCCCTGCAGCGACTGGGCCGAGGAGCGTTCTATCAGTCTTCCCAGCGGACCCTGGCACTGCGGGACTCCACCCTGGACACCCTGAACGTCAGCATGGGGGCATCGGTATCCCGGGTGGACCTGAACGCCCGACTCCTGGGGCCCGGGGCCAACTCGGACATGCTGGGGCTCTATTTCGGAGACGATACGCAGCATTTCGATCACAACACCAGCCAGGACCATCTGGCCCCCAACACCGCCAGCGATCTGCTGTACAAGGGCGCTCTGGACGATGCTTCCCGATCGGTCTTCCGGGGCGTCATTCGGGTCCATCCCCGGGCCCAGAAGACCGATGCCTACCAGACGAATCGTAACCTCCTTCTCTCGGACCACGCTCGAGCCGACTCCCTGCCCAATCTCGAGATCCAGGCCGACGACGTGAAGTGCTCCCATGGGGCCACGGTCGGGCAGTTGGACGAGGAGTCCCGCTTCTACCTCATGAGCCGGGGCCTGAGCAGGGAACAGGCGGAACGGCTTGTGGTCATGGGGTTTCTTGGCGAGGTTCTCTCCCGGCTCCCCCTGGGGGGAGTGGTGGAGAAGGTTACCAACGTCATCGAGGCGAAGCTCCGGCAGGTCTGATTCTCCGGGGCCTCGCCCCAATGGAGCATTCTTATGGCGGATTGGATCAAGGTCGCGACCCTGGAAGAGTGCCCTCCGGGGTCCCTTCGTCCGGTGATGGTGGGTCCCGACCCGGTGGTGCTGGCCAACGTCGATGGAGAAGTATACGCCGTCCGGGACCGGTGCTCACACGAGGAGTTCCCCCTCTCCGATGGTGAGCTGGAGGGGCCCATCCTCATCTGCCAACACCACGGTGCCCGTTTCGACGTGACCTCAGGAGCGGCCCGGGGCCTTCCGGCAGTGCGGCCCGTTCAGTCCTACCCCGTGGAGATCCGGGAAGACGGCATCTACATTCTGGAGGGGTGATCCCCTGAAGAGCCCCCTGCCATGCAGCCTGCAGGCCCACACCCGATTCACGACGAACCTCCGGCCCCGTCGGACCCAATGAGCGACTACGACGTTCACCGCATACGGCAGGAGTTCCCGACCCTTCACCAGGAAGTGAACGGGAAGTACCTCGCCTACCTGGACAACGCTGCGACATCCCAGAAGCCCCGATCGGTCCTGGCGGTGGTGGACCGGTACTACCGGGAAGACAACGCGAACGTCCACCGGGGGATCCACGAGCTGAGCCGCCGAGCCACCCTCGCCTACGAAGGGGCCCGGGAGCGCGTGGCAGAGTGGCTGGGCGCCGCCGACGCTTCCGAGGTGATCTGGACCCGGGGCACGACGGAGGCCATCAACCTCGTTGCGGCCACCTGGGGCCTCGATCAGCTGGGGGACGGGGACGAGATCCTCCTCACCACCATGGAGCACCACTCCAACATCGTCCCCTGGCAACTGGTGGCCCATCGCACGGGCGCCCGGCTCCGGTATCTGGAGATGGATGATCAGGGCCGCCTGCGCATGGAAGACCTGGACGCGGTTCTTTCGGACCGCACCAAGCTGGTGTCGGTGGCCCACATCTCCAACGCCCTGGGTACCGTCAATCCCATCCAGGAGATCATCGCCGTGGCCCACGCCAGGGGCGCCCTGGCCCTGGTGGATGGAGCCCAGGCCGTACCCCACCGGAAGGTGGACGTAGCCTCCCTCGGTGCCGATTTCTACGCCTTCTCCAGCCACAAGATGTGCGGACCCACCGGGATCGGAGTCCTCTGGGCTCGGAGGGACCTCCTGGAGGACATGACCCCTTACCAGGGGGGTGGCGAGATGATCTCCGTCGTCGGCCGGGACGAGAGCAGCTGGGCAGCGGTGCCCCACAAGTTCGAGGCCGGGACCCCCAACATCGCTGGAGCCGTCGGGGCTGCAGCAGCAGTTGATTTCATGGAGGGGGTCGGGTATGAAGCCATTCAGGCGCACGAAAGCAGCCTGATCCGATATGCGTTGGAGCGGTTGAAGGAGATTCCCGGAATCAAGGTGTTCGGACCCGTGGACCCGGCGGAGCGCTCCGGCGTGATCTCCTTTGCCCTGGGGGACGCCCACCCCCATGACATCGCCACCATCCTGGATTCCGAGGGGGTGGCGATCCGGGCGGGCCACCACTGCGCCCAGTTGGTCATGCGGCACCTGGGCGTGACCGCCACCACACGGGCCTCCTTCTCGCTCTACAACACGAAGAAGGACGTGGACAGGCTTGTGGAGGGGCTGGAAGTCGTACAGGAGATCTTCGGTACGGGATGATACGCACCTCCGAGGAGACACGAGCAGACCGCCGACGCCGGGAGACTCCCGCCCACTCTGGAAGAGGTGACCCATGTCGGAACTGAGCCTGAGCTCGCTCTACCAGCAACTGATCCTGGACCACTACCGAAACCCCAGGAACAAGGGCGATCTCCCGGACAAGACGGTGGAGATCCACATGGCCAACCCGGTGTGTGGGGATGAGATCCGTCTCCAACTCCGGGTCGAAGACGATCGGATCGTGGAAGCACGCCATGTCGGGCACGGATGCTCCATCTCCCAGGCCGCCGTATCCATGATGACGAACCTCATCAAGGGGAAGGAGCTGTCGGAGGCGGAAGGTCTGGCCCGTCGGTTCACCGACATGATGCACGGAGACGAGGAGCCCGCCCGGGACAAGGAGATGGGAGACCTTCGCGCGCTCCAGGGAGTGAGCAAGTTCCCGGTGAGGATCAAGTGCGCTCTCCTGGCCTTCGATGCCCT
>JASFRP010000647.1:0-3089 GCA_050114895.1 Gemmatimonadota bacterium | reverse complement strand
AGGGGGGTGTTCCTGAGGTCGAACTGCTCCTCGTTGTCCACCTGCCAACCGTCCAGCGTCAGCTGTTGATCGAAGTACCCCTTGAGGTAGAGAAGCCCCACGCCCAGCAGGGGTACTCCCAGGTCAGAGCTGGCCTTGCAGTGGTCGCCGGCCAGCACACCCAACCCCCCGGAATAGATGGGTACTGACTTGTGGATCCCGAATTCTGCGCAGAAATAGGCCACCTTGTGCTGGCCGAACTCGGGGAAACTCTGAGTAAACCAGGTGTTCGAGTTGGACTGTTCGGCCGTTGCCGCTTCCATGACCTTCTCGTAGAGTGCCATGAACTCGGGGTCTCGCGCTCTCGCCTGGAGGCGAGCCGGCTCGATCCGTCGCAGCAGAGCGATGGGATTACGGCCCTGGAGGCCCCACAGTGTCGGATCCAGGTCCCAGAAGAGAGCCCGGGCGTGGCGGTTCCAGCGCCAGGAGAAGTTCAAAGCCACGTCGGCGAGGCCTTCGAGGGCATCGGGCAGGTAGGGGATCTTGGATCGATTGGCGGTCATAGGTTACGCCGGGGAATCCGGATAGTGGGGCTCGTTCTTCCTTGGAAGACGAACATGGAGGTGCCTGCACTTGTTCATCCGGAGGCGGCCCCTCCGGAGAACCCTGAAGGATAACCTTCCCATCGGATTTGGGTCCAGCGTCTCCCGGAGCGTAGGAAGGGACGGAAGAGGGCCCAGTCGGGGTGGGGGATTCCCGGAACCCCCTCTCACACTGTAATGGGAAGGAAGAGCCCCGACCCGGAAACCAGTCCGGGTACGGGGCCCGCGATTCGTTAAAAGCTCCGGCGGCAGGACTCGAACCTGCGACCCGACGGTTAACAGCCGTCTGCTCTACCAGCTGAGCTACGCCGGAATGAGACTCCTCGAAAAGGAGAAAAAAAAGCTATTCAACCCCAGAGGGGGTGTCAACGGGACTCAGGTACTAGGGCTCGGTCGTTTGGCCTTCTCCCTCATGGGGTTTTGGCACCTTGAACCGGGGGTCGTCACCTGACGCCGGCTCCGGTTTCTGGCTGACGCCGGACCCCCAGCCGGTGGTGGCCCGCTCAAGCAGCCGCAGGACTGCCGGACCGATCTCATGGGCCTTCTCCCAGAGCTCCTCAAATCGCCGGTGGGCCCTGTGAGCCTCCTGCGGACCGAAGCATGCTAGCCAGGCGGGCCCCCGATGGGGAAAGGGGCGCAACATCCAGTGGAGGCCGAGGAAGAGAGCCCTGGGTCCGCTTGGGTCCGAGAACACCGAGAAGTCCGGCGACCACCCGGCAAGGGGAGCAGACCTGAGCTCCAGCCGGCCTCCGTGCAGGAGACCCTGAATCCGGCCCAGCGTCTCCCTCTTCCCGGGATCCATGAAGAGAGCAAAGGCTTCTTCCTCGAGGGTCTTTGCGTTGATTTCCGCGACGAGGATTCTGAGGCGGTGGAGCCCGGCCAGCTCTCGCTCTGAAAGATCGACGCCACTGAGGCGCACGCGGAGGATCGCTGTGTCCAGCTCGGTGCTGTTGGAAAGGAGCCGCCCAAAGAGTGTTCGGAAAGGGATGGGACTTCTTTCGTCGACCAGGGCCGGCCCGAAGGGAGAGGGTTCCTCTATCATGGAGAGGAAGGTGGCGTCTCCCCTGGGGCTGGAGGATGGATGAGTGCGCCCTTCTTCGGCGGTTGGGAGACTACTCCGGCGCGGCCCCTTCGGAGGATCGGCGTTCCATCACCATCTCCACCTGAGAGCGGTCCCTTGGAGGTACTTCGTGGCACTTTCGGCAGCGGGCCTCATAGCTCTCGGCTCCACCGACCTGGATTGTCGGTCCCTCGGCGGGGGCCGGTTTCCCATCAATGAGCCTCTGATTCCGTGTAGCCGGATCTCCGCACCGGACGCAGATGGCATGGAGCTTGTCCACTTTGTCCGCGATGGCCAGGAGGAAAGGCATGGGTCCGAAGGGGTCGCCGCGGAAATCCATGTCCGTGCCGGCGATGATGACCCGAATGCCACGGCTTGCAAGGGAGTTCGCCACTCTGACGATACCCATGTCAAGGAACTGGGCTTCGTCGATGGCCACGACCTGGGTATCGGGAAGCACGGCCTCGGCAATGTGGATGGATGTGGAGACCGGGAGAGCGTCCGTTTGCTGTCCGTCGTGGGAGATCACGTTCGCCAGACTTCCATACCGGTCGTCCAGTCGGGATTTGAACACCTGAACCCTGCGGTTGGCGATCAGGGCCCTTCGGACCCGCCTGAGGAGCTCCTCCGATTTTCCGCTGAACATCACTCCGGAGATGACCTCGATCCATCCGTCTTGTTTGCTTTGGTACATAGCTGATCCTGCTAGTCTCTCATGAGAACGATAGGGGCGGATTCCGCGACGACCGGGGAGACGATTCCGTTGGGAAGCGAAGGACGCCCTCGCCTTCCGGGGTCACGCCGTGGAGTACGAACCGATTGCATCCTGGGCAGCCAGCCGGGGGGGCGAGCAGGGTGACAAGCGGGACGAACCTTGTGGATCTCGCCAACGCAGCTCATTCGGAGTGAGCACGAGAGTCGTATGAAACGACCTGGTTACCTTGGTGCAAGTTTACCTTTACGGGAAAGCACTGTCTAGCTGAGGGCTCCGGGACTTAATATTACCCCCCTGCGATCGAAACCAGGGTGTTGGGGGTGGGGGAAGAGTGAGGCGAATTCACCGATCAGTGTTGGCGACTAATTCCATGAGATTTCTTGAGGTGTGGGTTCGGGTGTTCCTCGCGTTGTCGTTCGTCTCGATTGTCTCGGGATGCGACCTGCTTCCGCCAGAACGCCCGGCGCTGGTGGTATTCGTCTCTATAGACCAGCTGAGGGCCGACCTTCTGGACCGGTACGACTCGCTCTTCACGAGAGGCTTTCGGAGGCTCAGAGACGACGGGCTTCGGTTCACCATGGCCACTCACGATCACGCGAAGACGACGACCTGCCCCGGCCATGCGGCTCTGGGCACCGGGGCCTTCCCGTCGCGAAACGGTATTGTCGCCAACGACTGGCTCGAACGCACCCCAGATGGTTGGCGGAGCGTCTACTGCATGGAAGACACCCTC
>JASFRP010000646.1:0-3092 GCA_050114895.1 Gemmatimonadota bacterium | reverse complement strand
CCGGTGGAGCCTACTACTTCCTGGACCGGGCTCTCGGCCCCTTGGTGGGGACGGTGGGGGGGCTCAGGATGGGTGAGGGGGGGAGAGGTGGGCTCTCCGATATGGGCCAGGATTTGTGCGATGGACGCCGGGTCGGTCAGAAAGGCGTTAAACGTGAGGAACGTCTGGCAGGCTGGGCAGATCAGTGGGAAGGCTTGATAGATTCGAGCCAAGAGGGAGGATCTTGGGCAGGCGGGCCAGGAACTCCAGGACCGAGAGACGCAGGGCGGTGCGGCCGGCGCCGTCGGTGGCCTCGATGCGGGCGCTGGCATCCCGGCTGAACCCACCCCCGGGATGTGCGGCTCCATCCTCCTGAACTCCCCGTCTCCGGGTTTGCCGTTCCCGTCCTGCTGACCGTCATCCCTTCGCTCCACCTCCGGTGGTGTTGACAGGGCCATACTTTGAACTTAAAGTATAGATGTACGAATCATAAACATACACTCAACAGAGCCTGTTCAACTGGCAAGAGGAGAGAGATCAATGAGCGCCACTACCTGGAAGCTGGACGGAAGCCACTCGCAGGTGGAGTTCTCCGTGAAGCATATGATGTTCACCACGGTTCGAGGGCGATTCGCCGAACTGGAGGGAACGATCACGTTCGACGCCGAGGCACTCGAGCGCTCGTCGGTGCGGGTGTCCATCGACGCAGCGAGCCTTGACACGGGCGTGGAGGACCGGGATACACACCTGAAGTCCGCAGATTTCCTCGACACCGAGAGCCACCCTGCATTGGTTTTCCGCAGCCGGAGGGTCGAGGGATCGGTGGAGAGCCCCGGAGACGCCTTCGAGATCGTGGGGGACCTGACGATTCGAGGGGTAACCCGCGAGGTAATCCTGAAAGCCCGTTTCGAGGGGAACGGGACGGATCCCTGGGGGGCCACCCGGGCAGGTTTCAGCGCCCGGGCCACCATAGACCGACGGGACTTCGGCCTGACATGGAACCAGGCTCTGGAGACCGGGGGCGTCCTGGTGGGCCATGAAGTGAAGATCGACCTGCAGGTGCAGGCGGTCCGGGTGGAGGAGGGTGCCCTTGCCGGAGTCGCCGCCGAGTAGGCGCGAATCTGCTCCCGGTCAGGTGTGGGGAGCGGGTTCCGGGGGGGGCGAGGAGGATTGGACTACGCGACGACGCGTGGATCTCGGTTCGAGATGGCAGGAGGGGGCTCCGGACAACATCCGGAGCCCCCTGGGCTTACAGGTGAATCGAAGCTCGGTTTGTACCTCCGTTACACCACCTTGCCCCCCACAATGGTAAAGTCCACCAGGGCCCGCATGATCTCATCCTCCTGGCCGATCATGAAGTCCCGGTCGTAGATCACCAGTTCTGCCACGTATCCTCCCTTGATCATCCCCTTCCAGTCCTCCATGAACTGGGCGTAGGCCGAGCCCAGAGTGTAGAGCTCGATGGCTTCTGGACCGCCCCGGCATTGCCGGAGACTCCACCGTTTGAGAGGATGGATCCCAGAGCAGAACGAATCGCAACCCCTTCGCTGCAGGTGGATGGAGGTTGGAAGATCGTGAAGGCCCCGTGGAGCATTGAACCCTCAACGCTTAGGACCCTCGGGTCCCCAGGGTGCCCCAGACATCCTGTGCTGGCAGGTTCCGAGGACGACAGCTCGAGGCTCGAACCCCTCCGTCCCCACAGCTCTCTGGGCTATCGGCCACCAGCAGCGGAGGCTATCCGCAATATGCCTGAGGGTAGTCTGTGCTCTCAAGAGGTGAGGATCGCCCCTCCGAGGGTGGTGAGGCACGCTGAGCTTGCTCGAGATTCCGCGATGCCAGATCCGAAGGAGGCCCCCATTTTCGTCGCTGGAATCGATCCCCATACGGCACAGGTAATGATCACCATTGTCGACGAACGCGGCAACGTGTTCCACGGGCCCGTCCGGATCTGCAACGCAGAGCGGGGCGCCTGAGGCGGAAGATTGACTTCTCCTTCCGCCGAGAAGTCAGATTTTGCTTGGGTCAGGTTCCGGGGGGCAGATCACTCGCCCATGGCGAATCCCGGCGGGTTCTCCTTCCGCCGCTCTACTCGGAACATAACGGAATCCCCACCCAGCGGCGGGGGTCGAGCGGTTCGTCGTAACGCATGTCTGAAACGTCGTAAGTCGCTGCGAAATAGTGCTCTCCCCTTGCTACAGACAGAGACACCGTTACCCGGGCTGTAACCCCTTACCGATGCTCGGAATGGTTGGCTGGAAGAATCCCCAGACCATCCTGACTTGCTACCAGCATCCGGACCAGGATCAACTGAGGGAGGCGCTGGAAAACCGCAGAAGAGCGGAATTTCAGCGATAACAAAGGCCCAACTCGGTACGTCGGAGAAGAAACACTCCCGCTCGATCACGTAAGAACGAGCGGGACAGTTACTTTGGAAAATGGGCCCGGGTAGACTCAGGGCCCCGACCTCACGCTTGTCAGGCCCCATCAAGAGGGCCAGATCCTGCCGAGCCCGTTCCTGACTCGTCCCGTCCGCCCCCTGTTCAGCTCCCCACCAGCCTCAGGAGTTCTTAGGGACTCAGCGTCTGGTCATATGGCCCAACCGCTCACCCATGAGAAGGTGCGTATACCCTTGACCTTCTTTAGGCGCATCGAGGGCGAAGTTGACTACGTCCTGGAAGAGCATGATGAAGTCAGACCCCCCGAAAAGGAAGTAACCGAGCATGTCGCCCTTCTTTACCTGAATGCCGGCTTTCACGTTGTTCTCCAAATTCACCGATCCCACTGCGGCCATGCCGACGGGCAGCAAGGCAACCAGCCCGTAGTCGCTCGTTTCCACGATCACGCAGGCCCGTGTTTCCAGCGTCTGCCAGCCCACGGCCGAGGGGTCGAAAACCACTCGATGCTGGTCCGCATCCCATGAAATCTCCCCACCGGTGGGGTTGATGCCCGGGATGATGCGGGCCTCCCGGATCGTTCCGCTCACGGGGAAATGATATCGGTGGTAGTCGTTCACGTTGAGGAACGAGTGGGTGAGCGTCCCATTGGCGAAGGCATCCTTGTACTGACTGTCGTCGCCGATGAGTCTCTCCACGTTTCGGATGGTCATCGATTTG
>JASFRP010000645.1:0-3096 GCA_050114895.1 Gemmatimonadota bacterium | reverse complement strand
ATGAGGGGTCCTCGCTCATGGGCCCTTGCTCTCCATCCAGGGAGACACGATCTCAAGGTGTACCATAAAATGACGACACGTGAGGCTGTTTTCAAGGACTTGTACTTTAATAGAGGACACATATATTCTAAAACGTGTACAAATGGGATCGAGGTCTCCCCAACCGGATTCCACTGAGGACGAGGCAAGCATGAGAGAGGATCCGATCTTCCAGCCGTTCCGTGTCGGCACCTTGGCGCTGCCGAACCGAGTGGTCATGACGGCGGTGAAGCTGGGTTATGCTCCCCCGACGGGGGAGGTGGCCGATGGCCACACCGCCTTCTATGCTCGCCGGGCCCAGGGTGGCGTTGGGCTGTTGACCACCGAGCCCCTGTACGTCCAGCTCAACGGGCGGGAGCTGCCTACTCAGCTGGGTGCCCACGAGGATTCGTTGACGGACGGGCTCGCCGGGCTGGTCCAGGCCGTGCATGCGGCCGGAGGCCGCATCATGGCCCACCTGAATCATGCCGGCCGGGCGGCGAACCCGAAGCTGGTGCCGGAGGGGGAGCTCGTGTCGGCTTCGGACGTTCCTTGTCCCGCGAACCAACGTACGCCCCGTCCTCTTCGTCTCGAGGAGATGGGAGAGGTTGTACGAGCCTTCTCCGACGCCTCCCGCCGGGTGCGGGAGGCGGGGTTCGACGCCGTCGAGATCCCCTTCAGTCACGGCTATCTGATCCATCAGTTCCTCTCGCCTCACACCAACCGAAGAGACGACGTCTACGGTGGAGCCCTGGAAGAACGACTTCGTTTTGGGCGGGAGGTATTGGAATCCGTCCGACGGGAAGTCGGGCCGGACCTTCCCGTCGTGGTTCGGATGAACGCCATGGACTACGTGAAGGGTGGGCTGACCCTGGAGGACGCTCTCGTCCTGGCCGAGAACCTGGCTGACTGGGGAGTGGACGCTCTGAGCGTAACGTCCGGGACCATGTGCGAGTCGGTGCCGTACTGCCTGTACCCTGCGGGAACGCCGGAAGCCCACCTCCTGCCCATGGCGGCTCAGATTCGGGAGGCCTCCAACCTCCCGGTCATCGTGGCTGGCCGAATACGTTCTCCGGCGGTAGCGCGGAAGGCCCTGGAGGCGGGACAGACCGACCTCATCGGGTTGGGTCGCCCGTTCCTTGCGGACCCGGACTGGGTCCGCAAGGCAGAGGCCGGTGACGAGGAGGGGATCCTCCTCTGTGCCGCTTGCCATCAGGGGTGTCTGGGGGAGCTGCGCAAAGGGGCGGGGACCCACTGCCTGGTGAATCCCCTCACCGGACGGGAAACCGAGGCTGAGTTGAAGCCCACATCGGAACCCCGGCGGGTGGTGGTGGTGGGAGGTGGGCCGGCGGGCCTGGAGGCCGCCTACGTGGCGGCCTCCAGGGGCCACGAGGTGTCGCTCTTCGAGGAGAGCGATACGCTGGGAGGTCAACTCTCTCTCGCGGCCCGGGTGCCTCACAAGGAAGGCTTCCGGGACGTGATTCGGCAACTGGGCCTGATGGTCCAACGGGCGGGGGCAACCGTTCACGTGGGGACTCGAGTCACTTCAGAGAATCTCCTGGCGGACCCGCCGGACGTCGTTATACTCGCCACGGGGGCTACCCCTCTTCCCGGGGTTTTCCCTGGAGCGGAGAAGATGAGGTGGTTCCTCGCGAGGGAGGTGTTGGAAGGGGAGGTGGAGGTGAAGGGGGAGAGCATCCTTCTGGTGGGCGGCGGCCTGGTGGGGCTCGAGGTTGCCGACTACCTGTCTGCCAGAGGGAAGAAAGTGTTCCTGGTGGAGATCGCGGGGGAGGTCGGGACCAAGCTGGACCCTCTACCCAGATCGATGCTCCTGAAACGCCTGAAAAGACAGGGAGTGGAGATTCATCTCGACACCACGGTAACGCAGATCTCCAGTGGACAGGTCCTGGCCATGAAAGGGGCGGAGGAGCTCCGCATTCCTGCTGACGCAGCGGTGCTGGCCGTGGGCTTCCGGTCCAATCGGGAGTTGGCCGAGGGTTTGAGTGGGACCGGCCTGGAGGTGCACCTCATTGGCGACGCCCGGGAACCCCGGGGAGCAGGGGAGGCCATCAGGGAAGGGTTCGAGATTGCGGCCGGGCTGTAGCGCGGAGTATCGGCGAGGCTCGCGATCAAGCGCCCTCCGTCCACTCACCACGGGTAACCAACTCCCGGTTCTCCGAGGAATCTCCTTCGTAGATCTGGTACTCGAGCTTCAGTGGCATGACCTTCGCCAGCATGCCCTGGGCAGGGCAATACGCCTGGGCAGACAGCTCGATGGACCGCAGCAGGGCGGCCTCCTGGATGCCGCGGCCCGTGACCTCGTACTCGATCACGGCGCTGGTGAATACCTTGGGATGCACGTCCGCCCGTTGGGCCCTGACCCTTACCTCGAATGCAGAGACCTCCTGTCTCTTCTTCCGCATGATGGAGATCACGTCCATCGCCGTGCACCCCGCGAGACTCAGGGCCATCAACTCCATCGGCCGGAAGCCGTCGTTCGCGCCCCCCACCGCCGGGTCAGCCCCCAACGATATCTCGAAGCCCGAGTCGGCCGTTCCGGTGAAGGTGAGCCCTTGGTGCCAAAGAACCTTCGCGTCCATGTTGTTCCCTCCCTGGTTGGTCCCGAGGAAGGGTAGGGCCTGAAGGTGGCTTCGGAAAGCACCGGGTCCCCCTCTGGACTCCGGCTGTCCTACGTGGCACCGGCTGGGGCCGCTCGGGCCGAACCCAGGCTCTCCAGGGCCAGGGCAATCGAGCGGATCTTCTCCGCCAGGCCCTCCGCCACTACCTCTTCTCCCCGCAACCATTGGGTCTGTATCGTCCGGTCCTCCGGGAGCATTCCAATGACCTGTGGGCCTCCCAGGGCTTCAAGCCTCCCCCTGAGAAAAGCCTCGGTCTCAGGGTCCGGGACCCGGTTCAGGATTGCCGCCACGCCCTGGATGCGACTCTCCTGGAACAGTTGGCGTGCCAGCCCCGCAAGGTGAGGGTCCAGGAGATGGGCGGTGGCAGGAGGCACCCCCTCCTGAATCTTCTCCACCATCCGCTTCATGTGGGTGGCCATGTGGAGGGAGGCGGTGGTGG
>JASFRP010000644.1:0-3097 GCA_050114895.1 Gemmatimonadota bacterium | reverse complement strand
TCCAGTCGGTCCAGGGTGGCGTAGACCGCGCCCAGGGAGACCCTGCGCCCGGTGTTGGCCTCGATCTCTCGCCGCACCGTCATCCCGTACGCCGCCTCGCCCAAGCGCATCACGGCCAGGATCGCGAGCTGCTCGAAGTCACCCAGGTATCTGCCTTTTGCCATGAATCGTCTCTAAAATTATACAAAATAGGAATACCTACAAGATAGAAATACGAGAATGGATTGGAGAAGTCAAGAGAAAAAGTGGAAGGGTCAGGGCATCCACGAGCCTGTTGCCCTCCTTCCCGGGCCGGTACTGGGAACCCGTCCCAACGAAGCCCTGTCACTGGTGCGCGGATTCGCCCCTTCTCGGAACTGAGCTCCCATGATCGGCAGCACGTTCGGCCGCGATCAGATTCCCGAATAGATCGGATGACGCGGAGGTCCGTGAGCGCCATGGTCACGCTGCGGGGCCAGGCCAAGCTCATGGCCGCCCGGATGGCCGAGCATTGGGGTCCCGTGAACCGCTGAGATGACTCCCTTGCTTTCCTTAATATCGTGAACAATCGTAAGGGTTATCCACTATGCCGAAGAGCGGACGGGGTGGCGCACGGGCTATCCGTGTCCCGTTACCCGATGCCCCTTTCAAGAAGGGAATAGGCCATGGAGGAGCGCAGTTCCCCGGGCACCGGCCCACGGCTTCTGACATCCCTCTTCCTCCTCCTCACCCTCCTGGTCCTGGCCTCCATGGGCTACTCCCTCTGGATCGTCGTGGAATACTGGGGGCGCGTTGGGGTCTGAGGCGGCCACGGGCTCTGCCCGTGGCCATCCCCGTGGCTCCACTCCCCTCCCATGACTCGGAGCTGAACACCATGACAAAGCGCCAGGCAGCGGGATTCTTCTTCGGGGGCACAGGTGCCTTCCTGGCCCTCTTCGTGGGGTTGACCATCCATAGCCATACCCGGTTCCCCGAGCTCACCCACGAGGAGAACCTGGACGAGACGGCCCTCGCCGGTCAGGACGTGTGGCACCACGGGAACTGTGTGAACTGTCACACGCTCCTGGGGGAAGGGGCTTACTATGCTCCCGATCTCACAAAGATCACGGACCTTCGGGGAGAGGCGTATCTGGCCCAGTTCCTCGCGGACCCCACGCTGTACTACTCAGAGCAGGAGAACGGCCGAATCATGCCGAACCCCCAGCTGACTGAGGAGGAGATCCGGGAGGTGATTGCCTTTCTGGGCTGGATCGGGGGCATCGAGAACTCCAACTGGCCGCCCCGGCCCATCCTGGTATCGGGGACGGCCTTCCCCGGGGTACCGGGAGGAACCGCCGCCGGGCCGGCCTCGGAGGATCCCGTGGCACTGGGTGAAGCCCTCTTCCGCTCGAGTCCACCGGCCTGCTTCTCCTGCCACTCCACCTCGCCGGGGGTCGTCCTGGCGGGGCCGAGCCTGGCCGGTGTCGCCACCCGCGCTCAGGAGGTCATTCGGGATCCGAGCTACCAGGGAGCGGCCACGACGCCGGAAGGGTTCGTCCGGGAGTCCATCCTCCATCCCAGCGCATACATCAATCCCGGATCGGCCATTTTCTCCGCTGCGGGCCAGTCGGTCATGCCCGGCAACTACGAGGAGACCCTGACGTCCAACGACGTGGACCACCTCGTCGCCTACCTCATGACTCTCCGCTGAGGGAAGGAGCAGAACCATGCGGTATCGATCCCAGGGAGTGGCCTACTGGTACTTCGCCATAGCCTTGCTCCTCTTCGCGCTGCAGCTGGTGTTCGGGTTTCTCTCGGCGGTGAAGTACCTGGGCCCTGACCCCCTGAAGGACCTTCTCCCATTCGACGTGTCCAAGACCATCCACACGAACCTCCTGGTCGTGTGGATCCTCATGGGGTTCCTGGGCTCCGCGTTCGGATGGACGGCGGGGAACAAACTCCTGGAGCAGCCCCTCCCCATCAAGGTGGGCCTGGTAGTGGTGATGCTTCTCTTCGCCTACAACATGGTCCGTACCCTGGTGAAGGGGACCCGCTTCACCGTCACCGAGGGCGTACTGGTGGCGGGGCTCTTCGGAGCAGCCCTCCTTTACCTCCCCTCACTCCTGGAATACACCAACTACACGGTGGCCACCTTCTACCGGTGGTGGACCATCCACCTCTGGGTGGAGGGGGTCTTCGAGCTCGTCCAGGGGGGACTCCTGGCCTTTCTTCTCATCAAGCTGACGGGAATTGAGCGGGCCACGGTGGAGAAGTGGCTCTTTATCGTGGTCGGTCTCACCTTCATTACGGGATTCATCGGTACCGCCCACCACTACTTCTGGATCGGCGTACCGGAATACTGGCTTCCCCTCGGGGGTTTCTTCAGCGCCCTGGAGCCCCTCCCTTTCCTGGGGATGGCCATCATGGCCTACATGGGATTCCGCCGCATGGAGCGTCCACCGGAGAACCGGGTGGCGCTGCACTGGGCCCTGGGGAGCGCCCTGGTGGCGGGCATCGGTGCGGGGCTCCTGGGCCTGGCACACACCTGGCCGGCGGTGAACAAGTGGACCCACGGTACCCTCATTACGCCTATGCACGGTCATCTTGCCTTCTTCGGTGCCTACGCCATGATCAACCTGGCCATGGCCAGCTATGCCCTCCCCTTCATCACGGGGAACCTGGATGCGAAACGCCGGGACCGGGGCGTCGGTATCTGGGCCTTCTGGCTCCAGGTGGGCGGTATGACGGGGATGACCATGGCCTTCGGGGCGGCAGGGGTGGCGCAGGTCTACATGGAGAGGATCCTGGGGCTCGGGTACCTGGACTCCCAGATGAAGATCCAAGTCCATTTCCAGATGCTCCTGGCCGCGGCGTCCCTCTTCACCATCGGGGTCGTCCTCTACCTCTGGGACTTCTTCCTGAAGAGCCAGAAGCGTGGTCTCGACTTCAGCGGTGGGGGAGGGTGATGCAGAGGGGCCCGGTGACCATGTGACCTCCGTCTCAGCCTCCGGCGCGTCTCCTCGGTAGATCGGGATCCGGATCGCATCCTCTCCTCCAGGAAGGGGCTCCAACCAACCCACCCGCTGGGGATGGTTCCGCCTTGGGTTTGGTTCCCTTAAGGAAGGCGCCCCATGGATCC
>JASFRP010000643.1:0-3097 GCA_050114895.1 Gemmatimonadota bacterium | reverse complement strand
GTCTGGAGAAAAGAGCTAAATTTGAAGTTTGTCCAGGCTATTTCGGGATGAGGTCCCGATGTCTGCAACCAGGCCAGTGATGGACGGCTCCATCTTCGACATCAAGCGCTTCGCTCTTCACGACGGGCCCGGGCTCCGAACTACGGTCTTCCTGAAGGGGTGCCCCCTCACCTGCCTGGGGTGCCACAACCCGGAGGGTCAGCACGTGGGGCCGGAGCTCATCTTCCGGCCAGATCGGTGCACCGCATGTGGAGATTGCGTCTCCGCCTGTCCGAACGATGCCCTCACCCTCACGGAGGGAGCGCTTCACGTCCACCGGGAGCTGTGCCATCTCACCGGGGCCTGCGTCGAAGTCTGCCTTCCCGGAGCGTTGGAGCTCGTGGGTCGCCCCAGGGAGGTGGAAGAGATCCTCGGGCTGCTGGAGAACGACCGTCTGTACTACGACGAATCCCGGGGAGGTGTCACCTTCTCCGGAGGGGAGCCCTTCGCCCAACCGGACTTCCTCAAGGGGCTTCTGGAGGGATGCAGAGACCGGGAGCTGTCCGTCGTTCTGGACACCTGCGGGCACGTGGCCCCGGAGACCTTCAGGGAGTTGGCTCCCTTCGTCTCCCACCTCCTCTTCGACCTCAAGCTCATGGACGAGGAGCGCCACGAAGCTTTCACGGGCGTCCACAATCGATGGATTCTGGAGAACCTGCAGTGGGTGGCGAATGGTTGCGGGAACGAGTCGTCGGGCCGGGAGGAGCCGGTGCCTTCCGATTCCGGAGATGGAATCGGGAACGGCGCCATCGGGGACCCTCGACCCTGTCCTTCAATTACCATCCGCATCCCCCTGATTCCAGGGGTCAACGACGACGAGGAGAACCTTTCGGCCACGGCGGAGTTCCTGATGGGGCTGGGAAGGCAGCCGCCCGTGGACATCCTCCCCTATCATCGGTTGGGGGTGGAGAAGTATCATCGTATGGGGCGGGCTTACGAGCTCTCCCAGGTGGCGCCGCCGCCGAAAATCTCGATCCGGAATGCGGTCCGGCTCCTGAAAGAAGCCGGCCTGAGTGTGACCGTGCGTGGAGAAGGTTATGACGATGACTGATCGGGTCAGGCTTCTGCGGCAGGAGAGCCTGGACGCCCCGGCCACCCTTTCCCCCGAGCGGGCCCTCCTCCTCACGGAATTCTACTCAGAGGAGCGCGGCCTTCTGTCGGCTCCGGTCAGGCGGGCCATGGCATTCCGCCACCTGCTGGAGAAGAAGGAAATCTACATCGGGAATGGCGAGATCATCGTCGGGGAACGGGGGCCGGCCCCGAAGGCTACGCCAACGTACCCGGAGGTCTGCTGCCACACGCTGGAGGACCTGGACGTCCTGGATACCAGGGAGAAGATCCCCTTCGCCGTCTCTCGGGAGACCAGGGCCATCCAGGAAGAGACGCTCATACCCTTCTGGACGGGGAGGACCCTCCGGGAGTTGATCTTCCGCGAGATGACTCCGGAGTGGCGGGCGGCCTACGAGGCCGGGGTCTTCACCGAGTTCATGGAGCAGCGGGCCCCGGGGCACACCGTCCTTGACGACAAGATCTACCGAAGGGGGTTCCTGGATTTCATCGCCGAGATACGGGAGGCTCTGGAGAGTCTGGACTTCCTGGGAGATCCCGAGGCCCACGAGAAGCAGGAAGAGCTGCGGGCCATGGAGATCGCCGCCGAGGCGATGATCTCCTTCGCCCACCGGCACGCTCTCAAGGCCCGGGAGATGGCTGAGGAGGAGTCCGAGGCCGGACGGAGAAAGGAGCTTCTCCGCATCGCCGAGGTCTGCGAACACGTGCCGGCCCACGCGCCCCGAGACTTCTGGGAGGCGCTCCAGGCCTACTGGTTCGTCCATGTGGGAGTCATCACCGAGCTGAACACGTGGGACGCCTTCAACCCGGGCCACCTGGATCAGCACCTGGAGCCGTTCTACACCAAGGGGCTGGCCGACGGAACGCTCACCCGGGATTTCGCCGAGGAGCTCCTCCAGTGTCTCTGGGTGAAGTTCAACAACCATCCCGCGCCGCCGAAGGTCGGAGTTACCGCGGAAGAGAGCGCCACCTACACGGACTTCGCACAGATCAACACCGGGGGGCTCAGGGCCGACGGCTCCGACGCCGTGAATGAGGTGACGTACCTCGTCCTGGATGTCGTCCAGGAGATGCGCCTGCTCCAGCCCTCCTCCTCGGTACAGCTCAGCAAGAAGAACCCGGACCGCTTCCTGCGTAGAGCCGGCCGGATCGTCGCCACGGGTTTCGGGCAGCCTTCCATCTTCAACTCGGACCTCATCGTCCAGGAGCTGGTCCGGCAGGGTAAGAGCGTGGAAGACGCCCGGGCCGGAGGGTCCTCCGGGTGCGTGGAAGTGGGGGCATTCGGGAAGGAGAACTACAACCTCACCGGATATTTCAACCTTCCCAAGGTCCTGGAGCTGACCCTGAACCGGGGAATGGATCCCCGGACGGGAGTGCGAGTGGGCATAGACACCGGCGATCCCGGGTCCTGGGAATCGTTTCAGGAGCTCATGGGCGCGTTTCGGCGTCAGCTCCGACACCTCATCGACGTGAAGGTGAGGGGGAACAACGTCATCGAGCGCCTCTGGGCCCGACACATTCCTACGCCATTCCTCTCCCTCATCATCGACGACTGCATCCGAAACGGGAAGGACTACCACGACGGAGGAGCACGGTACAACACCTCCTACATCCAGGGCGTGGGGCTGGGGACCATCACCGATGCCCTCACGGCGCTGAAGTATCAGGTGTTCGAGGAGAAGGCGATGTCCATGGGAGAGCTTCTCGGGGCCCTGGAGGACGATTTCCAGGGACCGGAGAAGCTCCGCCTCACCCTTCTGGAACGCACGCCGAAGTACGGGAACGATGATGATTACGCCGACGCCGTGATGAGGGAAGTCTTCGAAGCGTATTTCGATGCCGTGGACGGGCGCCCCAACACCAAGGGTGGCACATACCGCGTCAACCTGCTTCCCACCACGGTTCACGTGTATTTCGGCTCGGTCGTGGGAGCCACCCCCGATGGCCGGAGGGCAGGGAAGCCTCTATCCGAGGGCATCTCCCCGGTTCA
>JASFRP010000642.1:0-3100 GCA_050114895.1 Gemmatimonadota bacterium | reverse complement strand
CCTGAATCGCGCCCCGTTCCGCCTCGGAGTAGGGTCTGGTACGGAAGGAAGCGACCCTCCAGGCCACCCGTGGGATGCGAGGCACGTCCGGGTGGCGCCCAGCGCCCTGGACATCCTGGCGGGCCGCACCGTCGCCGACCCCCGAGTCTCCGCCACCTGCGCCCTCTTCTCCAGGAAGGGGATAAAACTCCTCAACCTCCAGCAAGGCGACGTCGATCCCGTCCAGGGAAGTCCCGGACATGACCCCCACCAGCTTCATTCGATTCCCTCCCCCGTCAGGACCCTCAGCCGTAGGACGCCTCCGGCGATGCCTGGAGCCCGGTCCGGCGGTGGGCCGTTCCACTCCGCATCCGCCATCACGGGAGGTCCCCCACGACCCGGGACACGACCCCTTCGACCTCGTGGAGACGCCTCTCCGCTTCCTGGAGGTCGACTCCGAGCTTCTGCATGACGATGGCTACCTTCACCTTGCCGCCGGCAACGCTCAGAAGGTCCCTCGCTCCCTCCCGGTCCAGATTCAGAGTCTCCATCAGGATCCGCTCTCCTCTGTCCTGAAGCTTCTGGCACGTGACCTGGAGGTCCACCATGAGGTTGCCGTACACCTTCCCGAGGAGAACCATGGCGCCGGTGGTGATGGTGTTCAGTACGAGCTTGGTGGCCGTGGCTGCCTTCATTCGAGTGGAGCCGGTGATGACCTCGGGGCCCACCAGGGGGGCGATGACCACGTCGTGTAGCTCCGTGAGCTCCTGAGGTGGGTAGGTGCAGAGGAGGAACCCTGTTCGAGCCCCCAGCTCCCTGGCCCGGGCCAGGGCTCCGTGAACGAAGGGGGTGGTTCCGGAGGTGGCGATCCCCAGCACGAAGTCATTCGCGGTGACCGTCCGTTCATCCAGAGCCGCGGCTCCCGCCTCCCAGGAATCCTCGGCTCCTTCCTGGGCTCGCACCAATGCCGCGTACCCCCCTGCGATGATCCCCTGCACCAGCTCGGGGCTGACGCCGTAGGTGGGAGGCATCTCCGCCGCGTCGAGAACGCCGAGGCGCCCTGAGGTTCCTGCTCCCACGTAGAGGAGCCTTCCTCCTCTCCGAAAGGCCTGCACCGCCAGCTCCACGGCGTGAGCGATTGCCTCCCGCTCCTCTCCCACCGCCTGAGCCACCATCCGGTCCTCGGCGTTGATGAGGTCCGTGATCTCGAGTGCAGAGAGGAGGTCGATGCGTTTCGACCGGGGGTTCTGCTGCTCCGTAAGGCGTTTCTCGAGCATTCGGGGCCTTTGCTGTGGGACCGGTCCTGGGCGATCTTTACCTGTTCCGGAGCCGTCCTGGTCCCCTCCCGTAACCCTTGTGGCCGACGGGATCGGAGGGCGAGCTCCATTGGCGAGCCCCCGGGCTACAGCCTCGGGCCCGTCGGCAGGGAAGCTACCGAAGATGAAAACCCGGGGGCAACGCCTCCCCTCCATTATCTCGTGAGGCAGAGGATGGAGCTTCTCCAGAGGGCAAGAGAGCTGGCCGAGGACATCTCGGCCCTTCGTCGGGACTTCCACCGACATCCGGAGCTGGGTTTCCAGGAGCACCGGACGGCGAGAGTCGTGGCGGAACATCTCAGTGGGTGGGGCCTCCCGGTGCGGACCGGGGTGGGCGTCACCGGCGTAGTGGGTGAGATCCGAAACGGGGCCGGGCCCACGGTGGCTCTCAGGGCGGACATGGATGCTCTTCCCATCCAGGAAGAAGCCGAGCACGACTACGCCTCCACCGTTCCCGGCGTCATGCACGCCTGTGGGCACGACGCCCACATGGCCAGCCTCCTCGGAGCGGCTCGTCTCCTTTCCCAGGATCTGGCCCAGGGGAACCTCCCCGCCGGGACGATCCGGCTCCTCTTTCAACCTTCGGAGGAACGGATGGACGCGGAGGGAAAGGGCGGAGCCCTTCGCATGGTGGAGAACGGTGCCATGGACGGGGTTTCGGCGGTGTTGGGACTCCACGTGGGGGCCCACTTGCCTGCGGGAAAGGTCTTCTTGAAGGAAGGGCCCCTCATGGCCGGGAGTGATGATCTTCATGTGGTGGTTCGGGGGCGAAGCGCCCATGCGGCCCTGCCGCATGAAGGGGTGGACGCCCTCGTTCTGGCGGCCCAGGGCGTCATGGGTGTGCAGCAGGCGGTCTCCCGCCGTCTCTCGCCCATGGAGAACGGCGTGGTGACCTTCGGGCGGATCCAGGGGGGGGTCGCCGCGAACGTGGTCCCCGGGGAAGTCACCCTGGAGGGGACGGTGCGCTATTTCGTGGAGGATGTGCGGAGGCGACTCCATGAGAGTGTCACGGGAGCCTTCAAGGGATTGGAGGCGCAGGGAGGCTGCGTCGAGGTGGGATTCCGGTCCGGATGCCCCCCGGTGGTCAACGAGAGGCACGTCACGGAGGTAGCCCGCGGGGTAGCGAGGACCGTGGTGGGAGAAGCGGACGTATGGGAGGCCGAGCCCATGATGGGAGCGGAAGACTTCGCCATCCTGGCCCGGGAAGCACCCGGGACCTTCCTCTGGCTCGGTGCGGCTCTCCCGGACGCCAGGGAACACCACCACCCCCGATTCGACATCGACGAGTCGGTCCTCCCCATCGCCTCGGCCCTCCTGGCGGGGTCGGCCACGGCCCTGCTCGGGGGGTTTTCCCCGAAGCCCCATGACTGAGCTCAAGACGCTCCTCCCCTACCTCCGACCCTACCGCCGGGCCATCGGGCTCGGGCTCTCCATGGTGGTGATCACCAACGTCTTCACCATCGCCGGCCCCTACCTGCTGAAGCTCGCCATCGACGGTCTCGGCGACCCCGGGACCACCCGGTCCGATATCGCGGAGCTGGCAGCCCTCATCGTCCTGGCAGCCCTCCTGGGGGGGGCGGCCAAGTTCTGGATGCGGCAGATCCTCAACGGCACGAGTCGACGGATCGAGGCGGATCTTCGAAACGACTTCTTCCGTCACCTCCTGCGCCTGGACGTAACCTTCTTCGGGAGCACCCGGACGGGCGATCTCATGAGCCGGGCCACCAACGATACCCTGGCAGTCAGGATGGCTGCGGGCCCTGCCATCATGTATGCGGTGAATACGACGGTGAGCTTCGCATTCT
>JASFRP010000641.1:0-3102 GCA_050114895.1 Gemmatimonadota bacterium | reverse complement strand
GGATCTCAACGTCCAGGCCGTGCTGGAGTTTGCGATCCTGAATCTGGGGGTCAGGCACGTGGTGGTGGGAGGGCACACCCGCTGCGGAGGCGTAGGCGCGGCTCTGGCCGGTCTGGAGGAGGGTGCCGTGGGGGCCTGGCTGACGGGGCTCAGAGCCCTGGCGGATGCGCACGCAGAGGAGCTGGCGCCACTCCCGAGCCTCCTGGACCGTGCCGATCGCCTCTCGGAGATCAACGTGGTCGCCCAGGTGAGGAACGTCCTCCTCTCCCCCGCCTATCGGAAGGCGAAGGAGGAGGGCACGGCACCCACCGTCCACGGCTGGATGATCGACCTCGCCTCGGGCTACATCAGGGAGATGGATCTGCCCGACGAGGAGTGGCGGGCAGAGGGGCTCCTCTGACCCTACTCGGCCCGCATCGTGATCATGGGATCCACCCTGGTGCCCCGCCGGGCGGGGATCCAACTGGCTGCCCAGCCGATCATCAGGAGGAGGGCCACCACGCCCACGAAGGTGAGGGGGTCATCGGGCTGGACCTCATACAGGAACCCGGACATGAGCCGGGAGAGGCCCCAGGCGCCGGCCAGCCCCGCCATGAGGCCCAGGAGCACCGGCCCCATGGCCCCCAGCACCACCATCTTCCTGACGACCGGCCCGGTGGCTCCCAGAGCCAGCCGGATCCCCATCTCCCGGGATCGCCTGGCCACCGCGTACGAAACCACTCCGTAAATCCCCACTGCGGCCAGGAGAAGCCCCGTGGCGGCGAATCCGGCCATGATGAGAAGGACGAAGCGGCGTTCCGCCACCGATGCTGCCACCACATCGCCGAGGTACCTCAATCGCACGGCGATGTCCGGATCGGCGCCTGTGATGGCGTCCCTCAAACCTCCCGCCACCAGGGCCGGGTCGCCGGAAGCCGATTCCACCAGGAGGTTGGCGCCGTAGTGGATCCGGAAGGGACGCTGCCGATAGTTCCAGTACACCGTTGGAGTCCCGGCCCGGGTGAGCTCCCGGAAGCGCACGTCCCCCACTACTCCCACCACCGTCCCGAACACCGGTGGGTCCGCCGACCAGAAGTTGTCCATCCCTCCGCCGCTCACCTGCTTTCCGATGGGGCTCTCCCCGGGCCAGTAGGTATCGGCGAAGGACCGGCTCACCACCACGGCGTGAGGCGCGTCCGGTCCGTCCCGCTCGTCGAAGAGGCGTCCCTGGAGGAGGGGGATGTCCAGCGCCTGGAACGCTCCCTCGCTCGCCACGACGTAGATGCCGTCCCCCGTCCGGGAGACGTCTCCGTCCAGGTGCACCAGCCCGTTGGGGGCGAACCCGGAGACGGGAAGGGTGGTGATGAGCCCGGCTGCGGACACCCCCGGGATCGCCTGGGCCCGGTCCAGCATCCCCTCCCAGAAGAGTCGGTGATCTTCCAGCTCCGGGTACTTGATCCCGCTGAGGGACACGGAGCTCACGACCACATCGCTCCCGTCGAACCCGCCGTCCTCCCTCATGACCAGGGAGAAGCTCCGGATCAGGAGACCGGATCCCGTGAGGAGGATCAGGGCCAGCGCCACCTCCGTCGCCACCAGGGAGCTCCACACCCTCCCCCTGTATCCTTCGTTGCCCCGCCCCTCGGTCCGGAGCGTCTGAGCCTGGTCCTCCTCCCGGACCTTCAGAGCCGGGACGAGGCCGAAGACCAGGGCCGTGGCGATGGTCACGGCGGCGGTGAAGAAGAGAACGCTACCGTCCACGGAGACGGTCTCTATTCGGGGGATGGACTCCCCGCCCATCACCTGGATCCATCGGAGGATGCCCAGGGAGAGCCCGAGACCCGCAGCCCCGCCCAGAGCTGCCAGCAGCCCCGTCTCGGCCAGGAGCTGCCGGACGATCCTGCCCCTGCTCGCCCCCAGGGCGGACCGGACCGCCACTTCACGGGCCCGGGTCGTGGCCCGGGCGAGAAGAGTGCTGGCCAGGTTGGTGCAGGCCACCAGGAGCACGAAGGCGGCGGCTCCCATGAGGAGCATGAGGGGTCTGGTGGCATCCCCCACCAGGTGATCCTGCAGCGACGTGACGACGGCGCCGGCGGCGAGGTACTCGGGAGATTCGTTCTCTCCCGCCGTGGCCACCAGGCGCCGGGTCATGGGGTCCAGCTCCAGGAAGGCGTCGCCGGGACCGAATCCTTCGTTCAGCCTGCCCACGACATACCAGTTGTGTGAGCTCCGGCTCTCGCTCTTCTCGTCCAACTCAGCGGGGATCCACACCTTGGTCCCCTTCGGGAAGTCGAACTCCTCCGGGAGGATCCCGACGACTTCCAGCCGGATGCCCGACACTTCCACCAGCTGGCCCAAGGCATCCTGCCCCCCGAGGACCTCGCGGGCGAAGCTCTCGCTCACCACGGCCACCGGCGCGACGCCCTCCCGATGGTCCTCCTCCCCGGTAAGCCGCCCGGCCACGGGGCTCATGGGGAAGACCGTCCAGAAATCGCGGGAGACGAGAGCGATAGGGGCGTAGGCCGGTTCACTCCCCCCCAGGACCGTGGTGGCCGTCTGCCCGAAAGCCGTGAGGCCCTGGAAACTCCGGCTCTCGGCCTTCCAGTCGAGGAAGTTCCGCCAGGCCACCGCCATTGCTCCCCCGTCCTGTCGTTGCTCGGCAACCCAGACCAGCTCCTGCGGGCGGTGGAAGGGGAGCGGTTTCAGGAGGACCCCGTTCACGATGGAGAAGACCGTGACATTGGCACCGATGCCCAGGCCGAGAGTCAACATGGCCACCAGGGAGAACCCGGGATTCTTCACCAGGGCTCGGCCGGCGTACCGAAGATCCTGCATCAGGCTCTCCAACATGTTCTCTCTCCTCACCTTCTTCTCTTGAGCTCTCGAGATCGTGAGGCACTCTCGAGCCAGAGCCGCCCGATCTCCGAACCGGAGCCTCGCCTCCCTGCGAGCCGATTGCGGCTCCCACCCCTCCCGGATCAGCTCCTCCTCGCAGAACCGGAGATGAGCCTCCATCTCCCGGTCCACGTCCTCTTCCAGGGAATATCGCGGGAAGATCCTGCGGGGTTCTTCTCCCCGGGTCACGCCCGCCCCCCGGAGTCCAGGACCTGACCCATGGCGGAT
>JASFRP010000640.1:0-3104 GCA_050114895.1 Gemmatimonadota bacterium | reverse complement strand
GTGGAGATGGCGCTGACCGCCAACGACGAGGTGGGGGGGTTCGCTCTGGACACCCTGTGGGACCAGCCGGATCACCCGGAGGGCTTCTACTTCCGCTCCGACCACGCGCCCTACGCCCAGGCCGGGATCCCGGCCCTCTTCTACACCAGCCTCCTCCACGCAGATTACCACACCCCCAGGGACGAGTCCGAAGCCCTGGACTTCGACAAGCTCCTGCGCTTCACCCGCTGGATGTACGCCACCGGGTGGAGAGTCGCCCAGTCCGACCAGGCCCCCGGGATCGACGAGGGGTGGGAGTACCGCAGATGACAAGGAGTGAGAACGTGATGCGAACGTTGTGCCGGTCCATCCTGGTAACCTTTGTCGGAGTGGCCTTCACGGCCTCCGCAGCTTCGGCACAGAGCGGAGCGCGGGGGCAGCGCCCGCAGATCCCCGTGAGGGAGGGTGACTACGTCATCCACGACTTCCGCTTCGACGACGGCGAGACGCTTCCCGAGCTGAGCCTCCACTACCGGACACTGGGTACGCTCCGTACCGATGCCAGCGGTCACGCCGTCAATGCGGTCTACATCATGCACGGCACCACCGGGAGCGGCGCGAACTTCCTGGTGCCTCAGTTCGCCGGTGAGCTCTACGGTCCGGGCCAGCCCCTGGACACCGCGAGGTATTACGTGGTCCTGCCGGATGGAATCGGCCACGGCCAGTCGAGCAAGCCCAGCGACGGCCTGCACGCGCGCTTCCCGAAGTACGGCTACCGCGACATGATCCGCGCGGACCACCAGATGCTAACCGACGGGCTTGGGGTGGACCATGTCCGGCTGGTGATGGGCACGTCCATGGGCGGCATGCACAGCTGGCTCTGGGGCGAGATGTACCCGGACTTCATGGACGCTCTGATGCCGCTGGCGAGCCTCCCCGGACCCATCAGCGGCCGGAACCGGATCTGGCGCAAGCTTCTCATGGACGCGATCCGGACCGATCCGGAGTGGGAAGGTGGGGACTACACCACACAGCCCCGGGGACTTCGCTTCGCGGCAGGCCTGATGCTCTTCATGGGGAGGAATCCCCGGCTCCACTACGTGCAGGCTCCGACGCTCGCCGCTGCCGACCAGGAGCTCGAGAGCTACGAGGATCGGTTCGTGCAGACCCACGACGCCAACGATGTCATGTACGCCTTCGCGGCCTCGGAGGACTACGATCCCGCTCCCGACCTCGAGAAGATCCGGGTTCCGCTCATCGCTGTGAACTCCGAGGACGACCTGATCAACCCCACCGACCAGGGAATCCTCGAGAGGGAGATCCAGCGGGTTCGGCTCGGGAAGGCCGTCGTCATCCCGGAGAGCCCGGAAACCGTCGGGCACGGCTCCCACACGAAGGCGGTGCTCTGGAAGCAATACCTGATGGAGCTCCTGCAGGAGTCCGAGCGCTGAGACGACGAGTCGGGAGGCTCTTCCAGAGGCCGCTCCCCGGGCCTCCCACCGGCTAGATCACCCTCCCGGGCCGCCGGCCGGTGTGGGCTCCCCCTTCCACCACCGGCTCCCCGTTCACCAGGACGTGGCGGACGCCCGCGGGGAAGCGGTGCGGGTCGTCGAAGGTAGCCTCGTCCTTCACGGTGGCGGCATCGAACACCACCATGTCGGCCTTCATCCCCCGGGCGATCCGTCCCCGGTCGGGGATCCCCACCTGGTCCGCCGCCATGGAGGTCATCTTCTTCACCGCCGTAGGCAGATCGAAGAGCCCCCGTTCCCGGCTGTAGTAGCCCAGCACCCTGGCGAAGGTACCGTAGTTCCGCGGGTGGGGACGGCTCCGCGCCACCTCCCCGGTGGGAGCCATGCTGGAACCGTCGGAGCCGATCATGACCAGGGGATGGCGGAGGACCATCTCCACGTTCTCGGGGCTCATCCCGAACCCGATGTAGCTCACCGACCCGTCCTCCTCCACCAGGAGGCGGAGGAGGGCGTCCACCGGTTCCACACCCCAATTATCGGCCACTTCCTGCAGGTTCATCCCCACGAAGCGCTGGTTCGGCTCGGTGCGCACCCGACTGATGACGATGAGGTCGTAATCCCCGGGGTCCTGCTTCACCCGGGTGAGGAGCTCCGACCTGATCCGGTCCCGGGTCTCGGGATCGGCCAGCCTTCCGGCCAGGGCGTCCCATCCCCCGTCTGCCGCCCAGGCGGGCATGAAGATCGTGAGGCCGGTGGAGTAGGCCGTGTAGGGGTAGGCGTCCGCCAGGACCTCCACTCCGGCCCTGCGGGCCCCTTCGATGAGGTCCAGCGCCGCTACCTGCTTCCCCCAGTTGGGCATCCCCGCGGCCTTCAGGTGCGAGATCTCCACCCGCACCCCCGTCTCCCGGCCGATCCGGATGGCCTCGTCCACTGCCTCCAGGAGGAGGGACTCCTCGTTGCGGATGTGGGAGGCGTAGAGGCCGCCTCGGCGCGCCACCACCCGGGCCATGGCCACGATCTCCTCGGTGGGGGTGAAGCGCCCCGGCACGTACTCCAGTCCCGTGGAAAGACCGATGGCCCCATGGTCCATCCCCTCCTCCACCATGCGGAGCACGGTGGCCAGCTCCTCCGAGGTCAACTCCCGGTCCTCCTCCCCCGCCACCATCTCCCGGAGCGTCCCCTGCCCCAGGAGGAGGGCGTGGTTCAGGGAGATCCCCGTGTCCTGCAGAAGGCGGAGATAGGAGGCCACGTCCGTCCACTCCCTGGCGACCTCGAAGGCCTCCTCTTCTTCCTCCGCCGGCACTCGTCCTTCCCGGGGCACTCGAGGGGCGGCGGAGCCACCGCAGTTGCCGGTGATCTCCGTAGTGACGCCCTGCATCACGCGGGAATCGGCGGTGGGATAGCGGAGGATGTCTCCATCGGAATGGGTGTGGATGTCGATGAACCCCGGGGAGACCATGAGCCCCGTGGCGTCCAGCACCCGGCTCCCCTGGTCGGGATCGATGTCCCCCAGGGCCGCGATGGCGTCGCCGACGACCCCCAGGTCCGCCCGGAAGGCGGGGCCTCCCGTCCCGTCCAGGACCGTTCCTCCCCTGATCACCAGATCGAAGGCGGGGCGGGCCCACACCCGAGAGGGGAGGAGGGCCATCCCCAGGG
>JASFRP010000639.1:0-3123 GCA_050114895.1 Gemmatimonadota bacterium | reverse complement strand
AGGAGGAAGGAGGCCGGGTCCACATAATCGTAGAAGAGAACCAGGGGGCCAGACTCGCTCATGATGGCCCGAATCTGAGTCTCTGTTCCGGAAGGGGCAATGGAAGGAACGGGATTTGCATTGCCAGGAGGGGGAAGAGGCATTGAAGGGCCATGCCGACTGTTTGATATTCCTTGATTGTGGTAATCACACGAACCTCCGCGAGGCGGGAGGGCCTGTCCTCGGAAGGGGATGGGAGAAAGAAGGGACAAGGATGCAATTCTCAGAGAACATCGCACGTCTTCAGCCCTCCGCAACGCTCGCCGTGAGTACCCTGGCGAAGAAGCTGAAGGCCGAAGGACGGGACGTAGTCGATCTCAGCGCGGGCCAGCCGGACTTCGATACTCCGGAATTCATCGCCGAGGCCGGGATACAGGGAATCCGAGACGGGCACACCCGGTACACCCCTACCCCGGGGACTCCGGCGCTGCGTAAGGCCATCGCCGCGACCTACAGCCAGCGGTTGGGCCAGCCGGTGGACCCGAGCTGCATCGTGGTGAACTCCGGGGCGAAGCACTCGCTCTTCAACGCGTTGTTCTCTCTCTTCGGCCCCGGTGATCGCGTCCTCATCCCGGTGCCGTATTGGACCTCCTACCCGGAGATGGTCACCCTGGCCCGGGCAGAGGCCGTCCCAGTTGTCGGAGATCCGGCAAGGGACTTTCACATGACCCCCGAGGACCTGGAGGGCGCTCATACCCCACAGGTCAAAGGCCTCCTCCTCTGCACCCCCTCGAATCCATCCGGGGGCGTGTACTCCCTGGATGAACTGAAAGCGGTGGCGGAGTGGGCCAAGGCGCGGGAAATCTGGATCATCGCCGATGAGATCTACCGCCTCATCAACTTCAAGGGCGAGGGCCCCGCTCCCAGCATCCTGGACCTCCCGGAAGAATCCCGGGGGAAGGTGGTGGTGGTGGATGGTGCCTCCAAGGCTTTCGCCATGACCGGGTGGCGAATCGGGCACACCTACTCCGATCCCACCCTGGCGAAGAAGATGTCTGATCTCCAGAGCCACATGACCTCCAACCCTTCCGCCCCGGCGCAGCAAGCGGTTCTGGCCGCGTATACCCAGTGGGACCGCTCCATGAAGGAAGTCGCCAGGATGGTGGAGGCGTTCAAGCGCCGCCGGGACCTGGCCACCCGCCTCTTCGGGGAGCTCCTCCCGACGTTCTCCTACGTAAAGCCGGATGGCGCATTCTACCTGTACTTCAGGGTCGATTCTCTGTTCGACGAGGAGCTGAAGGACTCCAGCGCCGTGTGCACCTGGCTCCTGGAGGAAGCCGGGATCGCCCTGGTTCCCGGTGTGGCTTTCGGGGACGACCAGTACGTGAGGATGAGCTACGCCACCTCGGACGAGCTCCTGGAGGAGGGAATCCGTCGGCTGGCCAAGGCGGTGGCGGAGCGTTAAGTGGCCGAGAGGACGCGCCTGGCTGCCGAGAGGGAGCTTCCTACGTAGCCTCTGCCGAAGAGGTTCACGTGCACCAGGAGGTAGTAGAGCTGGTAGAGGTCCCGGCGATAGGCCGCGTACTCCGGTGAGATGAGGCGGAGTGTCTCGTACCCTTCCTCGAAACCACGGGGCAGGGCCCCGAAGAGCTCCATCATGGCCAGATCCACCTCTCCGTCCCCTCGATAGACGGCGGGATCGATGAGGACGGGGGTCCCCCGGGAGTCGGGGTAGAAATTCCCGCTCCAGAGGTCGCCGTGGAGGAGAGCGGGTCCGCGCGTCCCGTCGGCGGGAAGCAGGTCCTCCAACGCGGAAAGGACCCGATCCAGGATGCGGCCCTCCGATCCGGAGAAATGACCGCGGCTCCGGGCCATTCTCAATTGCGGTTCCAGTCGGAGGTCCCTCCAGAACACGGACCAATGACGGACTTGCCGGTTTTCCTGGGGCAGCGATCCGATGAAGTTGTCCCGGTGCCACCCGAAAAAGCCCGGACCGGGCCGGGGGACCTTCTCCTCGAGGCCCGTGGTCTCGGCATGCGCTCCTCCATTTCCTCCGGGGTGACCGGCGCCGACGGTGTGGATGTGGGCCAACCCCTTCCCCAGGCGTTGACCATAGTCGGGCCCTGGAGCGCCCCGGGGCACGAACTCCATGAGAAGCCACCCGGGGTCTTCCCCCGTGTTCGTGCCTCCCGAGGCCAGGACCTCCGGGATCCGGAGGGCCCCCGCTGCGGCGAGGGCCGAAAGTCCGTCGGCTTCCGCCGAGAACATCTCCCGGGGAGCTGACGGGTTCCACTTCAAGAAGAAGGCGTCGCCCGCCGTCGTCTCCAGGCGGGCAGAGGGGTTGATACACCCTCCCCCCACCGCGCCGGCGTCCCGTACGGAGACGGATCGGCCGATCCGCGACTCAAGGGCGGCTTCCACCGCGGCGAGCACTTTGGCGGGAACCGTCAAGGGAGGGAAGGCCCCTGCTGCGCATGGGACCCCCGACGAGGGCCCTCGTGGGGCCTCGAGGCCCCCTTGTCAGCTCTTCTGGCCATGCTCCTCGAGGATGTGAGCCAGGAGTCCCCGGCAGGATCGCTCTACCATATCGAACACTTCTTCGAAGCCCCGGGGGCCCCCATAGTACGGGTCGGGAACCTCGGCTCCGGGGCCGCCCTCGGGATCGAATTCCCTGAGAAGGTAGAGGGACGCTTCACCACCAACCCCGTCCCTGAAGTGCTGGAGGCTCTCCAGATTCTCCAGGTCCATGGCCACGATGTAGTCGAAGCTCCGGAAGTCCTCGGGTCGGACCCGGCGAGCGTTCCCGGAAAGCTCCACACCCCGTGCGGCGGCGGTGCGGGCAGAGCGGAGGTCAGGGGCCTCTCCCACATGCCAGCTCCCGGTCCCGGCGGAATCCACTCTGATCCGGTCCTGGAGGCCTTCCTCCTGGAGGATATGCCGAAACACCCCTTCTGCCATGGGGGATCTACAGATGTTCCCCAGGCAGACCATGAGGACTGAGATGTCTGGGGCCATTGTGAGTGCATCCCGGTTGGACGTGCAGAGATCGCGGGCTCCCCTGGCGGGAGCCTGCCGGCTGGGTCCCGGGGCGCGACGGCGCCGGCCCGGATTCGGGCCCTGATACCCGTGAATTAAACACGACCG
>JASFRP010000638.1:0-3125 GCA_050114895.1 Gemmatimonadota bacterium | reverse complement strand
CCCGCGCTACATGGGCATGACCCCCACCGCCGCCGCCGTGGTCGAGATCGCCGCCGTCGGGGACGGGGTCCGGGGATGGTCGCCCCTGGATCGCGCGGTGCTGGGCCGGCACCTTCCCACCGGAAACCCGCTCCCCGGCCTGGCCGCCTTCATTCCCATGGATGCGCGGTTCCGGCAGGAGGTGGCCCTGAAGCTGCCGGTGGAGATCCCCGCCGACGAGGCCACCATGCTTCCCGCCGCCGCCCTCGCCGCGCGGTGCCTGCGCGAGGCCCGGGTGCCGCGCGGGGGAACCCTTCTCGTGGTGGGCCTGGGGCTCGCGGGGCAGATCGCGCTCCTCCTCGCCCGCCACCAGGGGGCCCGGGGGATCTTCGCCGCCGACGCCTCCCCCACCCTTCTCAAGAAGGCGGAGTACAACGGGGCGTCGCGCGTGATCGGGGCCGGGGAAGCGTCCGTGCGCGAGGTCCTGGTTCGCGAGACGGGAGGTCACGGGGTGGACGCGGTTCTCCTCCTTGGAGGCGAACCGGCCTGGATGCAGGAAGGGGTGCAGAGCCTGGCCGTGGGGGGCACCGTGGTGTTCGGGATCCCGCTCACCACCTCCGTGCAGCTGGGGATGGTCTCCACCCACATCCAGGGACGGGAACTCAGGATCCAGGGGGTGCGCGCGTTCGGCCCCCGGGACGTGAAGACCGCGCTCAAGGCGATGAGCCAGGGAACGCTGAACGGCGACTCCCTCATATCCCGCAGGATTCCGTGGGACAAGCTGGACGGCGAGCGCCTGGAACCCGGCTACTGGGACCACGGTACCCACCTCGTGGTGGAGGGTCCGGAGTAACCATCGGGCTCTTCACCGTCTTCCCTCGCGGGCGCCAAATACGACCGGGATGGTATCCGCAAGCTCCCAGGGCTTGAACGCCCGTTCCAGGTAAGCTAAACTGTAGGTGACCTTCTATTGGGCTCGTATAGGAACCGGCCTCCCCCCCTTCTGAAGTTTCTTACCGGTAGTCGCCTTCGAACCTCTCCCTCAGGAGCGTAGGAGGTATGCCATGTCCGCACCGTCCACCGTTCGCGCCGCCGCCGGGTGTCTCCTGCTCGGTCTCTCCGTGGTGCTCCACCAGGGATGCGGGACCAGCGGCCAGCCCTTCGCCAACAAGAGGCCCACGGCGTCCCTGACCTCGGGCCCCGTGGAGGGAGGCACCGTCTCCTACAGCATCGATATCGCATGGGAGGGCTCGGATCCCGACGGGTTCATCGAACGATTCGAGTACGCCGTCGATCCCCCGCCCGAGTTCACGGAGGAGGAAATCTCTGAAGGGGGGCAGGGCATCGTCGAGGAGGTGATTCCCGGAACCGGCGACGCTCCCACGGTGACGCGCGTCAGAAAGACGGTGGCCGGCGAGACGGTGTCCTTCGACTGGGTACACACCGACGCATCCTCGCATCACTTCCTGTTTTCCACCCCGGACCCGGAAGGTGACCCCGCGCCGCCGGACTCCGAGGCCCGGTTTTTCGGCATGCATGCCGTCTACGTCCGCTCCGTGGACGACCGCGGGGGGACGTCCGTTCCCGACCACGTGGCCTTCACCGCGGTCAACGTGGCCCCGGAATCGCAGATCACCCGGCCCGTGATCTCCCAGGAGATCCTGAACACGGGCCTGGAGGTGACCTTCGAGTGGACGGGGCTGGACCCCGACTCGCCCCATCCCGGAAGGGAGCCGGACCACTACCTGTTCAAGGCGGCCCGGCTCGATACCATGGATCCACCCTGCCCTCTGGTCATATGCCCTCCGGAGAAAGCCCTGGGATCGTTCGATACCTGGGACGTCCTGCCCCCCGGCCTCGACGCCATGGAGGTTTCCCTGGATCCCGGCCAGTACTTCGTCGGCATCGCCGCCGTGGACGAGAACGGAACCGTGGAGCCGTTCCTGGACGTGGGCCGGAACGTGGCGAAGATCCAGGCCTTCGTGAGCGGCGGCCACCCCGAGCTGACCCTGAACTGCACGGCGGGGATCTTTACCACCACCCTTCTCGGGACGTTCTCCGCCGAGTTCCCCGCGGGGGCCTATCTGCAATCCACGCTCGCGTGCGACGCCAGCGTCTACGGAGAGTCCTGCGACGGCTTCCGGTGGGGCGTGGATATCCCCGACCTGGAAGGGCCCGAGGGATGGTCGGCGTGGTTCCCGGGACCGGTGATTGGCCCAATCATCTTCCAGCAGCCCGGCATCCACACCCTGACCGTTCAGGCCCGGGACACCCGGGGGAGCGTGACCACCCTGATCCTGTCTCTGGACATCGTGGAGTTCACTTTTGACCGGGACGTGCTCCTGGTGGACGACTCCTTCGACACCGTGTACCCCAACGATGCCGAGCACGACGCATTCTGGCGGCAGCGGCTCTTGAACTACAGGGTGGGGCTCGTATACGAGTTCGCCTGCTTCGGCGACAACGACCGGACCTTCCTATCGCCGGCGATCCCGACCCTGAAAGAGCTGGGAATGTACCGGCTCCTCATCTGGGTCACCTTCGGATCCGGCTACAACGGGGAGAGCGGTCTCCTGCGGGCGGCCTCCCTCACCCGGACCCTGCGGAGCTATCTTGCCGCCGGAGGGCAACTGTGGGTGGTTGGGCGCCTGACCGTGCCTCCCATGCTGGACTCTCCCAACGGCGTCCGGGCCGACTTCAACTACCCCATCGACGAGGAGCGCATCTACCCGGGCACGTTCGCCTGGGACATCATGAAGCTGCGCACGACCAGGATCAACAATCCCAAAGGCAACTCAGACCAGAGAGACTTCCTCTGGGGAGTGGGGCCGTTCCCGGGAGGGCCCGCTCCCTACGACTCCATGACCGTCGACGTGACCAAGCTGCGGCTCCCCTACCAGCTGGCCGTTACGTCCTGCGACGCGGTCTTCGATCCGATCTTCGCCGAGAGCGATCCCGCGTTCCGGGGAGACATCGACTCCCTGTTCGCCTATCGCGCCTACGGACCCGAGCAGCAGGGCTACCCCTCCGTCTATCACAACCGCCTCACCGCCATCCGCTGGCACGACCCGGACCCGGCCCGCGAGCACGGCCGCGTCCAGTGGTTCGGGTTCGACCTCTACTTCATGAACGACGACGAGGCCCAG
>JASFRP010000637.1:0-3126 GCA_050114895.1 Gemmatimonadota bacterium | reverse complement strand
GGCCCGGGAGATGAAGAAGATCGACGACGATCCCTGGACGGACCAGCGCATGGGGCTCTTCGCCGACCCCTCGGGTGGTGGACGGGGCTTCGGGCGCATGTTCGGCGGTGGTGGGGGGCGGGATGAGCCCAGCATCCGGAAGTGGCTGTCTCCGAACGACAACGAGCTCTACTTCTATCGTCGGAGCCGGGACCAGCACCGGGTGGACCTCATGGTAGCGGATCCCGCGACGGGAGCGGTCAGGGCCGTCGTGGAAGAGCGCCTCAACACCTACGTGGAGCATCAGAACCCCTACCGGATGGACAACGGCGACCTCATCTGGTGGTCCGAGCGGGACGGATGGGCCCACCTCTATCGGTATGGTGCCGACGGGACCCTGAAGGCTCGCCTCACGGAAGGGCCGTGGCACGTCATGGGGGTTCAAGGCGTGGACAACGACCGGGGGCTGGTCTTCTTCACGGCCAACGCACGTGAGGAGGGCGAGGACCCGTATTATCAGCACCTCTATAGAGTGGGTGTGGACGGAAGCGGGCTCACGCTCCTGAACCCAGGGGACTACGATCACCAGTCCACCATGCCGGAGTCGAGGCGGTTCTTCGTGGACAACTACAGCCGGGTGAACACGGTTCCCGTGGCGGCCCTCTTCGACGCCGGGGGCCGGCAGATCATGGATCTGGAGGAGGCGGACTTCTCTCTGCTCATGGACGCCGGGTACCAGTTCCCGGAGCCTTTCAAGGTGAAGGCCGCCGACGGCGTCACCGATATCTACGGGGTGATGTACAAACCCTTCGACTTCGACGAGAACGAGAGCTATCCCATCGTCGCCTACGTCTATCCGGGGCCCCAGACCGAGTCCGTGGCGAAGGCCTTCTCCACCAGTCCGTCCGAAGTGGCCCTGGCACAGCTTGGAATGGTAGTCATCACCATCGGGAACCGGGGCGGCAATCCCGCCCGCTCCAAGTGGTACCACAACTACGGATACGGGAATCTTCGGGACTACGGATTGGCCGATAAGAAGGTCGGCATCGAGCAACTGGCGGACCGAAACCCGTTCATCGATATCGACCGGGTGGGGATCTACGGGCATTCCGGTGGCGGCTTCATGTCCACCGCCGCCATGCTGGTGTATCCGGACTTCTTCAAGGTGGCCGTGTCCTCCTCGGGCAATCACAACAACGACGTATACAATCTCAACTGGTCAGAGAAGCACGATGGCGTGAAGGAGGTCGAGGGCGAGGACGGAGAGATCTCCTTCGAATACGACATCGACCGGAACTCCGACCTGGCGAAGAACCTGAAGGGACACCTCCTTCTTACCACCGGGGACGTGGACAACAACGTTCACCACGCCAGCACCTTCCGGATGGCGGAGGCCCTCATCCGGGCCAACAAGCGTTTCGACTTCTTCATCTTTCCGGGCCAGCGCCACGGCTACGGAAACATGAGCGACTATTGGTTCTGGCTCAGGGCCGAGTATTTCGTGAAGCATCTCCTGGGTGACGAGCGCTTCAGCGCCGACATCATGGAGCTGAACAACGAGCACGAGCAGACCGGCGGCGGCGGCGCGGCGGGCGGCGGGGGAATGAGGCGGTGATTCCAGGACGGCGAGACCATCCCTTGCGCTTCCGGCGATCCTGACGGGGACGTAGAGGGAAGAATCCTGTAGATGGGGGCGGGCTTGGCCCGCCCCCTCTTCTACAGGGGTCCTGTGGTGGCGTGCTGGCGCCTGGCGCTGGACCCTTCCGGCTCCGAACTTTAATAGAGAAGGCAACCGCTCAGGGGGCCCATCGTTCCCGACCGCCCGGGAACCGCTCACACTCGGAGGGAGCACCGTGCACCCGACCGCATTCGGGAAGTACCAGGTCGTGGAGCTCATCGGCGAAGGTGGATTCGGCCGGGTGTTCAAGGGGATGGACCCCGACCTCAAGCGTCCCGTAGCCATCAAGACCTGCTCCCTCACCGAGCCCGAGATGCGGGAACGGTTCTTTCGGGAGGCGGAGATTGCCGCGAGGCTGAGCCATCCGAATATCACCACGGTCTTCGATTTCGGCCGGGAGGAGGGGGAGCCCTACCTGGTCCAGGAGTACCTCACCGGGCGGGACCTGGACGACGTCATCCGGGACGGCCCCCACCTTCCGTTGGCCACGAAGATCGAATACCTGGTGCAGATCGGGGAGGGGCTCGCCCATGCCCACGCACACGGCGTGGTGCACCGGGACGTGAAGCCGGCCAACATCCGGATCCTGGACGACGGCCAGGTCCGCATCATGGACTTTGGAATCGCTCGCCTGGTGGAAGAGACCCAACGGTTCACCCAGGCCGGGATGTCCATCGGCACTGCCGGTTACCTGTCCCCGGAACAGCTTCAGGGGCTGGATGTGGACCACCGTTCAGACATCTTCTCCTTCGGCGTCCTTGCCTACGAGCTGGTGCTGAATCGCTCCCCCTTCCGGGGTGACAGCATCTCGGCCCTCTTCTACGCCATCGCGCATCAGGAGCCGGAGCCCGTGCAGGAGGTCTGGCCGGGATGCCCGCCTGCATTGGCGGCCTGCATCTCCCGCTGTCTGGAGAAGGATCGGGAGGCCCGATACGGTGGCTTCGGGGAGGTGACGGCGGATCTTCGACACGCCCTCGCCGAAGTGCAGGGGGAGGTCGGGGGAGCCTTCGGTGAGGTGGGTGGTGTGGCGGGGGTGGCCGGCGTGGCCGGGGCAGAGGTCCCCGGCGGGCCCGGACCGCGACCCTCCGGGAGACAGAAGTGGCTTATCCCTCTCTGGGGCATCCTGGCTGTGGCTCTGGTGGTGGCCCTCTTCGAGGTGCTCCGGTTTCCCGGGCGGGGTGAGTCGAGTCCGGGGGGGGAGGGGGACGTCGCTCCTCTGGCCCAGGACACCTTCGCGGCCGTGGTTGCCGGCGGCGATACGGCCCCGGCCCCGGAGGAGGGGGTGGCGGAGGCGTCTCGCGATTCGGCGAGGGGGGAGGAGTCCGTCGGCGTCAGGGATTCGGCCGGAGCCACACCGTCCGGGGGAGGGCCGGAAGGGCAGGGGACCCCTGCGGGAGCGGTGGATGCTCCTGCGGCAGGTGAAGCGCCGCCGATCCCCTTCCGAGGATCCGCCACCCTGGTCCTCTTTT
>JASFRP010000636.1:0-3130 GCA_050114895.1 Gemmatimonadota bacterium | reverse complement strand
TCAGAGATTGCCGGCGCGGCGCCCCGCGCCGTGATGCTCTCCGGAGCGAACGGAGTGAGCGAAGGCGGCAACTTCATTATCAGACGCTGCGTCCCACATCCGAACCTCACCGGATCTGATACGCCCGAAGTCTCGGAAATGGATCCTCCTCAACTCGGAGTAGGAGTCCGTCCTCAGTCACGGCCAGTACCTCTCCCCATTCAGCAACGTCGGCGATCCACCCCTGTTCTCCCGCCCAGTAGCGGCTCTCTGAGGTCCTCACTCGGTCAGCATCGACTCGGACGAGATTCAACAGGAGGCCATCTCCTACCCAATTGGCCCCGGTTACGCCGTGGGAATACCCGATCTCTGGCGTCCTGGGCCCGAAAGCCCTCGCGTCACCCTCAAAGATGACTTGTGAAAAATCCGGGATCGTCTCGACGACCTCTCTCGCTCCGTCCTCGAAGAAGAAGCGGACATATCCGAAGGCACCGGTGGCGAAAGCCACCGCCCCCAACTCTCTCGGACAGGCGATTGATCCCGTACTCTTCATCATGGAAATCATCGGGTTGGGGTCCTCCTCAAGGGCCCCGAAGGAACGGACAATTGACCCGTGGGTGTCGATTTCGTGGATCAGGTGTCCCTCATGATTCCCGAGGACGAAGATTCGGTCATCCACCGTGCAGAAGCCTCGGACTCGGACCGGGGTGTCGATTGCCTGAAGTCGGGCAAGGGTATCGGCTTCAAGCCTGAAGAGTAGCAACCTGAATTGAGGGGGCTCCAGGACCAGGAGGCTGTCAGTTCCGAAGGAGTGAACAGCCCCGAGCCCGCGGAACTCCTGGGGCCCCTCGCCTCTCCCGCCCGAACTGTGAGTGAGCTCGGATCCTGAGAAGAGCAGGAGGTGAGCGTTCATGTCGTCTGCGACAACGATCCGGCCGGAACTGAGGACCGTGGCTCCGTCGATGGACCCGAACGTATCGTCCGTCCCAAGGGTGTAGGCGGGAGAGGGGATGGTCTGAAGAGAGCGGGGCCACGGCTCTTCGCCCGCCTCTTCCTTTCTTGTTGATCCTTGCCCGCACCCGAAGAGACTGACGGTAGCAAACGCCAACAGCAACTTCCGCATCTTCGCAGATCCTCTGGTCTTGGCTCAGAGCAGTATCTGATAGGTTTCCGGCCCGGCGCTCCTGCGCCGTGCTCTCTGAAGCGAGCAACGCAAGCGAAAGCGGCAACTTTCTTGATATCGGGCGTCCGCCCCTCACGTCGAATTGCCCAACCTCATGTTCAAAGACTACCGTTGATCTCCGTCCAACCACCTCGGAACCGTCTTGGCGGAGTTCGGAGCGTACCGATTGCGGAGGCCGTTAGCTCCACTCCTGAGGACCCGGAAACGTGCGACGTGAAACACGTCCATCTCGTCGCGCCGAGCGCCAACCACGGTGGCCTCGCCAGGACATATGACCTCCAGGTCCCTCGGCAGCCGGATGGTGGCGACTGGCTCGGCCGATGAATCCAACACCAACCAATCCACGGTATCCGAGTCACCGCGAGTCTCCCGGCGGAGCCAGATCTCGCCATTAGCGCCGAGAGCCACGTCCTCCACAGGCGGATGGATCTCGGGGAGGTAAAACGCCTCTCGGTACGCGCCAGGCGTCACGTCTTGTCTGGAAAGGGGTAGAAGCCCAGCGTCGACTGCCGCTAATGTTGGCACCATCCGCCTCTCAATCACCCAATCGATCGTCTCGTCATCGAGATGTATTGGATCGAATGGGACTGCCGTGCGGATCACGGTAGCTCCGAGAGTGTCAAAGACCGTGACGGAAAAGGTGGGGTGCCGGGGGAGGCCTGCCACGGAGCGCTCGACCAACACGAGCCCGCGGCCGTCAGGCCAGGCCTTCCAGATTGGCGCGCTGGAAAAGGGTTGTACAGTGTTCTGAATGAGGCCACCAACGTGAACCTGAGCCCGAGAGTTCTCCAGGCTTAGGATCGCAATGGTGTCCGTCTCTTCAGATCTCAGGTCCTGTCGTTGTAGGGCACGCTGTTTGATTCGTCCTGATATCACATCCTCGACCCGGATGCCCCCGTCGATCCTCACGATCGAACCTCGGCCAAGCAGCCCGACCTCTTCGCTCATTACGCCCGCAATAAAGGACCGGAGGAAGACACCCTCCGCGGTGAAGAGACTCACTCTGAATGAATTGCGATCCCAAACCGCGAGGGAGTCACCCTTCCAGAACAACGACTGGGGATGTTGGAACTCTCCTGGACCCTGCCCCTTCCGGCCAATCACTCTCACCAACCGCCCTCCCTCGCTGAGAACCCAAACCTGTTGGTATTCCGGTTGGGCCACGTAGACCTCATCGCCGTCTCCCAATAACAGATCCGTGACACGGGTGAGAGCTAAAGGTCCATCCCAATCTCCCACATCCCATTCCACGGAGACGGATCGACTCTCCAAAGTCCCGATCTCTTGGGCGGCAGCCATTCCAGGACAGACGCACGGTAGGAGAAAGAGGAATGCGCCGAGCCGGTTCATTCTCATCCTCTCCCTCCGATCGGAAAGGTTCTGCGCGGATGCCCGATAACTCGCCATTGGCGTAGCCCCATATCCCTTCCTCACATTCCTTAGGGGGGGCGCGACAACAGGGTCGATTTCTGCATCACCATGGGCTTCCCGGTGAGGCAGCCTCTTTGTATGGGGGGGGCTTCTCGGAAGATCTGTCTCAGTTGCCGACGGCGCAAGCTGCCTTCACCGCGGGGTCACTCCAGGTCGTCCATCGGGCTCCACGCCGGCTGGATCATTCGGCCCCTGGAGCATCCGGTCCCGAATGGAGAACCCTCAGGGGAGCCTCCAGTAGATCCTTAGGGGCTATCGCCGGGTTCTTGTCGAGAAGAGATCCAGACCAGTCGGGGGGAGCGGCAGGTTCGAGTCGGTTCTCCAGGCGTCTTCTCGGTATTGGGCTCAGCCGGCTTGGTTGGGTTGGAGATGAAGTGGGAAAGGGGAGGAGTGATGAAGGAGGTCGGAGGGGAAGACTGATACTGGTCCGGATCCCTGCCCTCTTCCTGCCTCATCCTCTATTTCAGGTTTGCAGTCAGCTCTCTCGGTTCAACTGACGGGTGGGCCGGGTGGATGAGTGGGGACGGGGCGGAGGGC
>JASFRP010000635.1:0-3132 GCA_050114895.1 Gemmatimonadota bacterium | reverse complement strand
GGACTCCTTCCCGGCTCCGCCCCACCGCTCCCCTGCTGCCCGGCAGGCGTGATGGTGAAACCGGGGGGAAGGGCGACGTCCCGCTCCACGTTTCTGAGGAGCACCATCGCCGTCCCTCCTGCGGCAAGAAGTGCCCCCAGGAGCATCAGCTCCCTACCGGTGACTCGCTGAGGCCCGGAGGGGCCGTGATGCCAGGCGAGCACAACGGTCAGGAGGAAGCCAAGTATGAGAAGGATGTGGCTGGCGTGGTAGATCAGAGGGGAGAGGCGGACGGACTGATCCAGAATCTCGATCCCCTGGTACAGCAGGAAGGCTCCGGCCAGGTACGCCAGGGTCCAGGGGAGCAGCTTTCGCTCGAGGACGCGTTGCAGGAGGGAGGGATCGGACATGGATCGGCCTTCGGCGATAGCGACTGGGTTCGTCTGAAAGATAATGCTCCGGGCGCCGCCTGAGGTGCAAGCTGCCTCCGGGGTCCGGTAGCCAGGGTAGAGACCCCGCCGCAGGACCCATGGCACATCGGCAGTCCGTTGGTGTTTCCTCAAAAGTCAGATGCGGATTCCAAAAGGAGGAGCGATGAAGGTCGGGTTCATTGGGTTGGGGAGCATGGGTGCGCCCATGGCGCAGAACATCCTGAAGGCGGGTCACGAGATCATCGTCTTCAACCGCACCGGAAGCCGGGCCGAACCCCTGCGTGAGGCCGGGGCCCGCATTGCGGAGGAGCCGTCGGAGGCAGCGACGGGCGTCGACCTTCTGGTGACGATGGTGTCGGACGACCTGGCGGTGGAGGCAGTTCTCCTGGGAGAGATCTGGCCGCTGGGGTCTCTCCCCAGAGGTGCCGTGCACGTCTCCATGAGCACCATCAGCCCTGAGCTCTCCCGGCACCTGAGCGAGCTCCACGCCGCCGCCGGTCAGGGTTACGTAGCGGCTCCGGTCTTCGGGCGACCGGAGATGGCGGAAGCCGGCAAGCTGTGGATCGTGGCCGCCGGCCCCCCGGAGCATGTCCGTCGCTGCGCCCCGGTCTTTGAGGCCGTGGGTCAGGGTGTCCTGGAGGTGGGAGAGGATGTGGCGGCAGCGAACGTCGTCAAGGTCGCGGGGAACTTCCTCCTGGCCTCGGCCATCGAGGCCATGGGGGAAGCCTTCGCCATGGTCCGGAAGCATGGCATCGATCCGATTCACTTCCTGGACATCTTCAACGGGCACGTCCTCCGTTCTCCCGTATATCAGGCGTACGGAGGCATGATCGCCCGTGGGGAGTACGAGCCCGCGGGATTCAAGCTGGCGCACGGCCTCAAAGACACCCGCCTGGTCCTGGAGGCCGCCGACGAGGTGAGCGTGCCCATGCCCATGGCCAGCCTCATCCGGGATCACTACGTGTCAGCCGTCGCCCGGGGGTGGAGCGACATCGACTGGGCAGCCCTGGGGCGGATCGCCGCCGCCAACGCCGGTCTCGGAGACTGAGGTTCTTGCTCCACTGATGGCCGGCTCCCGGAGGACCGGGCGGGCCCCGAACCGCTCCCGGTCCCCCGAAACAATTCTCATGGCCCTCTCGTCCGAATCTCTGTAGGCAAGACGACGTTCAATACTCCGGGGCATTCCCCGGAGATCACGGATCGAGAGAGCACATGAGCGGGTTCACGCGCGAGCTGGGGGCCATCGTCCGAAGACTGCTTCGGAACCCCCTCTTCACCGTCATCGCCATCGCCACCCTGGCCATCGGCATCGGCGCGAACACGGCCATCTTCAGCCTGGTGAACGGGATCCTTCTGAAGCCCCTTCCCTTTGACGAGCCCGACGAGCTGGTGGGCGTGTGGCATACCGCACCAGGGTTGGGGTTCGACGACGTGAACCAGTCCCCGGCCCTTCACTACACCTATGTGGACGAAGGGCAGTCCTTCTCCGAAATCGGGATGTGGGACAACGGGACCGCCTCCGTCACGGGGCTCGACGAGCCCGAAGAGGTCGGGGTCATGGAGGTGACGGAGGGGACCTTCCGGGCACTCCGGGTCCAACCGGCTCTGGGGCGGCGGTTCAGCGCCGAAGATGACAGCCCCGGCGCCCCTCTGACCATGATCCTCAGCTACGATTATTGGCAAACCCGGTTCGGCGGTGACCCCGGGGTCCTGGGCCAGACCCTCGCCGTGGACGGACGCCCCAGGGAGATCATCGGGGTCATGCCCGCGGATGCCCGCTTCCTGGCTTACGATCCGGCCTTCTACCTTCCTTTCCAGTTCGATCGGTCCCAGCTCTTCGTGGGGAACTTCAGCTACCAGGCTCTGGCACGACTGAAGCCGGGCGTGACCCTGGCCCAGGCCAACGCTGACGTGAGGCGGATGATCCCCATGGCCGTGGAGAAGTTTCCCGGAGGCATCACCCAGGATCTGCTGGAGAGCGCCCGGTTCGACGCCAATCTGCACCCCCTGAAGAACGACGTGGTGGGGGACGTGGGAGAAGTCCTCTGGGTCCTGCTGGCCACCGTGGGGATGGTTCTCCTCATCGCCTGCGCGAACGTGGCCAACCTCTTCCTGGTGCGGGCCGAGACCCGGGAGCGGGAGATGGCCGTCCGCACCGCCATGGGGGCGGATCAGCCGCGCATCGCCCGGGAATTCCTCAAGGAGAGCGTCCTCCTGGGGGCCCTGGGAGGGGTGGGCGGCATCGGCCTGGCGTACGCCGGGCTGAGACTTCTGACGGCATTGGGCCCCTCGGAGCTTCCCCGCCTGAACGAGGTGACCCTGGACTGGCGGGTCCTAATCTTCACCCTGGGTATTTCCCTCTTCGCCGGAGCCTTCTTCGGAATGTTCCCGGTCCTGAAGTACCGGAAGGGGGGAATCGTGAACGCACTGAAGGAGGGGGGACGCGGAGGAAGTGCCGGCAAGGAGAAGAACCGGGCACGGAACATCCTGGTTGTAGCCCAGATGGCCCTGGCTCTCCTCCTCCTGGTGGGCTCCGGGCTCATGATCCGTAGCTTCCAGGCCCTCCGGAACGTGGACCCGGGCTTCCGGAACCCGGAGGAGGTCCTCCTGGTTCGCCTGAGCATCCCGGAGGCGGAGATCGACGACCCCGTGGAGGTGACCCAGACCCACGAGCTCCTGGCCCAACGCCTCGCGGAGATCCCGGGGGTAACCTCCGTGGGGA
>JASFRP010000634.1:0-3135 GCA_050114895.1 Gemmatimonadota bacterium | reverse complement strand
TGTCGGAGAGGGGCGAGCAGTGGTCCCCGAAGACGCCGCCCCCCGCTACGGCCGCGAAGGACACGAGGGCCAGTGGACCCACCTCGCCTCCTCCGAATTGCAGCGCCATGGGCAGGACGATGGGGATCATGATGGCGTAGGTCCCGAAGGAGGTGCCGGTGGAGAAGGAAACGAAGGCGGAGATGACGAACGCCAGGACCGGGAGAAGACCCGGCGTGAGGCTGCCCTCTGTGAGGGTCACGACGTAGGCCGCCGTCTGCATCTCCCGGCTCACCGTGTTGATGCAGTAGGCCAACGCCAGGATCAGGACCGCGCCCATGACGCCCTTCACCCCGGCCAGGGCCGTCTGCACCAGCCCCTGGACCGAGTCGATCCGTTGGAGCCACATGGTCATGCCCAGGACGGCGCAGGCCAGCATGAAGGACTCAAGCACGCTGGCCCGTCCCGCCACCACGAAGGTCCACACGTTGGTTCCCACCACGAGGGCCACCGGGAGGAAGAAATTCAGGAGGATGCTCCTTCGGGGGGACTCAGACGGCTCGATCCCGGTGAGCTCCCGCCCCATCATGGGGATGGCTCCGTCCCGGAGGAGCTTCCCTGTCTCCAGCGCCCGCTTCTCCGCCGTCCGCATGGGACCGAAATCCGGCAGCACCCCCAGGACGATGAGGCCCACCATGACCACCGCCAGGATGGCGTAGAAGTTGAGCGGTGCACTCCGGATGAAGAGACGCAGACCCGCCTCCAGGTCCCCCATCCCCGAATTGGCCGCCAGGCCGCTCATGTACGCGGCCCACGCCGAGATGGGGACCAGGACGATGACGCAGGCCGAGGTGGAGTCGCAGATGTAGGCCAGCTTCTCCCGGGAGATGCGATACCGATCCGTCAGGTCCCGCATCACGGCCCCCACGAAGAGGGGGCTGAAGTAGTCGCTGAAGAACACCGAGAGCCCCAGGACCCACCCCATGACCCCTGCCCTCCTCCGGTTCGTCACGATGCGGGAAGCCCGATCCCGGAAGAGGGCGATGGCCCCGGAGCGCTGGAGGAGGGCCACCAGCACGCCGATGCACAGCTCGATGGTGCAGAGCCAGATGAAGTCCTCGTTCCCGAGAGAACGGGTGATGAGTCCCGGGAGCCCCTGCAGCCCCTGGCCCATGAGGAGGACCCCGGCCAGGCAGGCGATGAGGAGACTGATCACCGCATCCCTCAGGATGAAGGCCAGGGTTACCGCGAGAAGAGCCGGAACGAGGGAGGTCCAGTTGGGATCCAAGGCGCCCTCGAGGGCAGGGGTCGTGAAAGGGGCGAGGGGCAATCTGGACCCCGGGGGCGGTCTTTGTCCACCAATCCCCAGGGGCTCCGGGTGCCGGGGTCGCGCACCGGGTGTTGGGCCGTGCAACCGAAAAGGACCCTCGACAACCCTGAAAAGCCCTCCCCAACCTTGCGCCGGAGATCGGGCAGGAGAATCATGCCCCCTGGCCTCTCCCCCGATCCGCCCCGGAGCCTCGCCATGATCCAGCGCCGCCCCACCGTCTCTCGCCTACTCGCTCTCGCTCTCGCCCTCGTCGCAGCAGGGTCGCTGCAAGCCCCACTCTCCGCCCAACGCTCCGACCAGGTGCTCCGGAACGCGCTGGTGCAGGGCGCAACCATGGGGATCCCCGGGATCTCCGTGGCCATCGGCGTGGGGGACAGCGTGGTGTGGGCCGGAACGGCGGGGTTCAACGACGTGCTTCGCCACACGCCCCTCACCACCAACGACCGCTTCGGCGTGGGGAGCATCACCAAGACCTTCGTGGCCCGGGTGATTCTCCAACTGGTCCAGGAAGGGACACTGGAGCTGGACAGGACTCCCGCCGACTACCTGGACATCCCCGTCGTGGACCGCATCCCCAACACGGGCACCGCCACCCTCCGGCAGCTTCTGAACCACCAGAGCGGGATCCCCACCTGGGAGTTCCAGGAGGACTGGATCCGGAAGGGACGGGGAGCGGAGATGGAGCTGGGGCACGTGTGGGGAAAGACGGAGACGCTGGAGTACTGCACCGCCGACCTCCTCCCGCCCACCAACGCCCCCGGGGAGCGCTACTCCTACTCCAACACCAACTATACCCTTCTGGGCCTGGTCATCGAGGCCGTCACCGGTAACGATGCCGCCGCGGAGATTCGCCGGCGCATCCTGGAGCCTCTGGGGTTGGAGAATACCTTCCTGTCCTCCTTCGAAGACGTGCCGGGAGGCTACGTCCACCACTACCACTACGCCACGCCGCAGTTCGAAGCGGTAGCCGGGGTGCACCGGGGCTTCTCGTGGATCCGCCCCTACCTGGTGGAGTCCACCGCCGGGAACCTCTCGCCGGAGTGGACCGCCGGGGGTATCGTGTCTTCCGCCTCCGACCTGGTCCGCTGGGCCCGGGCCATCCGGGACGGGGAGCTCCTGGGCCCGGCCATGCAGGAGGAGGTGTTCACCTACTACCCTCCCACCAGCGGCCCCAACCCCCGCTCCCAGTACATGCAGGGGATCTCCCGAACCGTGGACTTCTTCCAGGGCACCCCCGCATTCGGCCACTCCGGCGGAACGTTGGGGTTCACGGCCTACATGTACTGGCTGGAGGGAACGGATGTCATCGTGGTGATGCTCACCAACGTGGGGGGGATGCACAGCGCGCTCTCCCCCAGCCCGGTGAGCCTCTTCTTCCGCCAGGTGTGGCTCCCCGCCGTGATGCGGTACCTGGACCGGTAAGGGGACGCAGGCCTGGCCCTGGACCTCACCGAGGCCCCCCGGTACGATCTCGGGCGCAGCCCTCTTGATCATACTCAATGTGGGCATCATCGTACCCAGGATGGCGTCCGCGTAGCGTTCGTAGTCGGATCCGTAGCGAAGGGATTCGACGCCGCCGGGAGTGACGTGGACCTGATGGTGATCAGCGCCGAATCGACCTGTGCTGATCCGTTCAGGGCCTTGGAGGCCGCATCCTCACAACTGGCGCGGAACGTGAACCCCACGATCTACACGTTGGCTGAGCTCGCACGGCGGGGCGACGAACACGCCTCCTTCCTGGTGAAGGTCCTCGAACAGCCAAAGATCCTGATCATCGGGGAGAAGATGACCTCCCCGCTTGAACACCTGGAGGCATCGGCACAGCT
>JASFRP010000633.1:0-3135 GCA_050114895.1 Gemmatimonadota bacterium | reverse complement strand
GACCTCGTGGAGGGTGCGCTCCTGGAGGATCCGGGAGTGGAGGCCGTCTTCTCCCGCATCGGAAAGGACGTGCGGTCGTACGCCGAGAGCGAGGAGAGCTCGGGGGTGAACACCGCCCTCTTCCAGGTGCGCCTCCGTCCCGGTGCCAGAACCGAGGATGTCCTGGGCCGCGTGCGGCACCTCGAGGGGCGGTTCCCCGAGGCGGCCCTCTCTTTCGAGGCGGGCCAGGCCACGGCACTGGGTCAGATGCTGGGCGGGGTCGACGCGGACATCGCCGTGCGAATCCGTGGCGAGGACCTGGATCGCACCTTCCCACGGGCGGAGGAGGTGAGCGCCCTCCTCCACAATGTGCCGGAGGTGGGGAACGTGCGTTTGGGGACCGAGCGGGGGCAGCCGGAAATCCAGGTGGAGATCCTGAGAGACGTGGCCGCCCGGTACGGCATCGAGCCCCGGAGCATCGCGGAGACGGTGGAGCAGGCCATGCGGGGAGACCGGGCCACCGAGTTCGTGGACTTCGATCGCAAGATCGGGATCATCGTCCGTCTTCCCGACGACATGCGCTATGCTCAGGAGACCCTCCAGGAGCTTCGGGTCCAGGGCGTTCCCCTCCGGGAGTTGGTAACGGTCCACGAGGCGGTGGCCCCGGCGGAGATCCATCGGGAGGACCAGGGGCGGGTGGTGACCGTGTACGCCGACGTCGTCTCGGGTGGGCTGGACGGAGCCATCGCGGCGGTTCAGCAGGCCGTCAGGAGCCTTCCTCCGGAGCGGGAGGTGAGGATCGAGGTGGGAGGGGAAAACGAGGAGATGAGACGGTCGTTCCGGGACCTGGCGTTCGCATTCGGTCTGGCGCTCCTCCTGGTCTATATGATCCTGGCCGCCCAATTCGAATCCTTCGTGCACCCCTTCACCATCCTCATGGCCGTGCCCCTTGCCCTGGTGGGGGCGGTGCTGGCCCTGGTTCTCACCGGTGGGGGCCTCAACACCATGAGTCTCATCGGTGTGGTGATCCTGGTGGGAATCGTCGTGAACGATTCCATCGTCAAGGTAGACTTCATCAACCAGGCCAGGGAGCAGGGAATGCCCCTCCGTGACGCCATACTCGAGGCGGGACGGGTCAGGTTGAGGCCTATCATCATGACGACCGTGACCACGGTACTGGGGCTCACCCCCATGGCCATGGGGATCGGACGGGGCGCCGACCTCAGGGCCCCGCTGGCCATTGCCGTCATCGGAGGCCTGACTGTGGCGACGCTCCTCACCCTCATCGTGGTGCCCGTGGTCTACGCCATCGTGGAGGGTTTGAGAAGACGGGTGGTGGGCGCCGCAACCTCCGCTCTCACACCTGCGCCTGCCGAGGAGGCTGGGGACTGATGATCCGTTTCTCCATTCGGCGTCCCGTGGCCGTGGCCATGACGTACCTGGCCGTGGCGCTCCTGGGTCTTGCGGCCTGGTGGAACATCCCCATCGAGCTCCTGCCGAATACCCAACTCCCCCGCCTTCAGGTTTCGGCCCAGTGGTACGGCGCCTCTCCCGAGACCATCGAGGCCTTCCTCACCTCCCCCATCGAATCTGTGATCCAGCAGGTGAGAGGGGTGGAGAAGATCACCTCCGAGTCCTACGAGAATCAGGGAACGGGGATCTCCTCCATCAACGTCGAGTTCAACCGGGACACGGACATGGACTTCGCCCGGTTGGACCTCAGCGAGAGGCTGGCGACGCTGGAGGAGGATCTCCCACCCGGGGTCCGGTCCGTCGCCGTCACCCCCTACGTTCCCCCGGAGTTTCAGGAACAGGCCCGTCCCTTCCTCAGGTACACCCTCACCGGACCCTACACCATGGAGGCCCTCCAGACCTTCCTGGAGGACGACGTGGCCCCGGAGGTGAACCAGATCCAGGGCGTGGCGGTGGTGCGGGTATACGGGGGCCGGGAGCGGCTCCTGGAGATCGAGATGGAAGAGGACCGGGTCACCTCCCTGGGCCTCACTCCCTCCGCGGTCTTCCAGCGCATCACCGACCTCGACCTGGTCCGGGAAGCTGGGACCGTTCGCCAGGGGGACAGGGAATGGGCCGTCACCATCAGGAACAGGCCCTCGTCGGTCCAGGAGATCCGGGACGCCATGGTGTCCGCCGCGGGCGGACGCCTCATCCGGGTGTCGGACGTCGCTGTGGTCCGGGATACCTACGAGGAGGTCCAGCAGTACTACCGCATCGATGGTCGCCCTGCCGTGTCTTTCACGGTGATGAAGGAGGTAGGGGCGAACACGGTCCGGGTGGCGGACCGGGTGAAGGGCCGAATGGCCGAGATGGAAACCCGCCTGCCGGCGGGGACCCGGGTCATCCTGGACCAGGACGAGAGCGAGGACATCAAGGAGCAGCTCACCAGCCTCCGCTATCGGGCGCTGGTCTCGGCGGTGGTCATCTTCGCGGTTCTCCTGATCTTCCTCCGCTCCTTCCGATCCGCCGGGGTGGTCTTTGCGACGATCGCCTTTTCAGTGCTCATCGCGCTGAACCTCATCTATTTCGGCGGCCTATCCCTGAATCTTCTCACTCTCATGGGGTTGGCCATGGGGTTCGGCCTCATCGTGGACAACTCCATCGTGGTCCTGGAGAATGTCTACCGAAGATGGCAGGGGGGTGAGGCCCCCCTGGAGGCGGCGGAGGCCGGCGCCCGTCAAGTTGTCCTGCCCATCCTGGCCGCCACCGCCACGACGCTCATCGTCTTCGTCCCCTTCGTCTACCTCCAGGGCGAGCTGAGGGTGTATTACGTGCCCCTGGCCCTGGTGGTGGGCCTCACGCTTCTCGCCTCCCTCTTCGTGGCCTTCACCTTCATACCCTCCCTGGCCGGGCGAATCCTGGGTGTGGGACGGGGTCCTCGGGTGACCTGGAGGGCAACGGCCTCGGACCCTTCCCAGCCCGGGAGTGACGTCGAGGCCGGATCGGTGTCGGAGAGCTCCCGTGAAGTGCGGGAGTTCCTGGCGCGGCCCCCATTCTATGTCCGCTTCTACCGAGGGTTGATCGGAATCACCCTTCGGTACCCGTGGGGGGCCGTCGTCCTGGCGGTGGCCTGTCTGGGCCTCTCCTACTACCTCTTCGACAAGTACGTCACTCGAGGGATGGTGTGGGGCGGAGGGTGGG
>JASFRP010000632.1:0-3137 GCA_050114895.1 Gemmatimonadota bacterium | reverse complement strand
ACAGGAACGGAACCGAATGGCCCCCCGCGATGTTGGGGAAGGCCGAGAGGAGGGAACGGTCGTCGGATAAGGGGAGGGGGCGACGGGAACGCTGGGGTCCTCCAGGTCCGGCGGAAAGAGGGCCCGAAGCCGGATCCGGCCGAGGGAAGGCTTGAAACCGGGTCCGGCGGAAGGAGGGCTGCAGCCGCTTCCGGGCATGTGATGGGTCGGACCGGAGACCCGCGGCGACGTCCTTGACGAGATCCTTGACTTGTGCTTCGAGCGAATCAAGCTTCGAACCGTTTCCCAAGACCGATGTTCTGTCCACCCACCCCATCGCGGGAGGTATCATGCGCATTCGTCAGAGAGCGTTCGTATCAATGGCCGGGGTCCTGGCCCTCGCGGCCTGCGCGCAGCCGGCAAGCGGACCTGCCGTCGACCTGATTGCGGAAGAACAGGCGGTCAGGGATGCGTCCATGGCGTGGATGGAAGCCATCCAGGCCGGGGACCTGGCTGCGGCAGCGGCCAACTTCGCTGCGGATGGCATTGCCTACTCGGAACATGAGGATCCCCTGATCGGTCCTGTGGCCATTCAGGCCGACATGGAGGCCGGGTGGGAAGAGACGCCCAACCGCACCATCAGCTGGAGCACCGATCGGGTGATAATGGCGGCCTCGGGAGACCTGGCCGTGGAACTGGGCTCCTACACCTCCAGCAACGAGGGTGAGGAGGACACCGGGAAGTACGTCACTGCCTGGCGGAAGATCGACGGAGCCTGGAAGGTGGCGGCCGACATCGGAGTGAGCACGGTTCCGGAGGGGGAGGGGGAGGAGGGCCACGAGGGGTAGGGACCGCACTCACCCGGACGGCAGGGCCTCCTCACCTGCCTCCGGAGCCAGAGCCCACGCCCGGCACCTCACCTGGAGTGCCGGGCGTGTTCATCCCCCCCACCGCCTGAAGGATAGTGTACCAGAACTCGAGCCCGTCGTAGAACGCTCGAACGGAGACCCGCTCGTTCAAACCGTGCGCGAACTGGTCGCTTTCCTTGATGAAGATCCCCATGATCCCGTAGGTGGGGATCCCACCCTGACGGATCTCCTTCCCGTCCGTTCCGTAGGGAGCCATGAGCGGTATGATGGGCGTGCCCGGCCGGATCTTCTCCACGCCCTGGGCCACTGCAGCCATCACGTCGTCACGGACCGGGGACGCGAGACTTGCCGTGGGCTCCCCCAGCACCTCGACTTCGACAGCTGGTCCCACCAATTGCTGCAATGTCTGCTCCACCTCCGTCACCTCGACCCCGGGGAAGATTCGGCAGTTCACCGTGGCCGTCGCCGACTGTGGGAGAGCGTTCTCGGCATGGCCGCCTCGAAGCATGGTGGCGACACAGGTGGTGCGTGTGATTCCCACCTGCTCGGGTTCGTTCCAGAGGACCTCGGCCGCCCACGCGTCCTGGGGATCCGCAGCCAGGCGCCTCATGGCTTCTCCAACCTCCCCTTCCGTGATCCTGGAGGCGGCCTCGAAATAGAGGCGCGTAGCATCGTTCATTCGCACTGGGAACCGGTAGGATTCCAGGCTCTTCAGCGCGGTGGCAAGCTCGTAGATGGCGTTGTCTGGTCGAGGTGTGGAGGAGTGTCCCCCCGGGTTCGTCACCGTGAGCTCGAAGGTGGCGTAGGTCTTCTCGGACGTCTGCACCAGGAACCAGAGGGGATGTCCGTCCTCGCCCAACACACCCCCGCCGGCGTCTGCGTTCAGGGCATACTCCGCGTCGGTGAGCTCCCGGTGGTCGGTCACGAGGCTTCGCGCCGTGAGCATGGCCGTTTCTTCGTCCCCGGTGAAGGCCAGGATGAGGTCACGGCCCGGGACGAAGCCTTCCTCCTTCAGACGAAGGAAGGTAGCGGTGAGCATGGTGACGCCGAACTTGTCGTCGAAGGTGCCCCGCCCGAAGAAGTAGCCGTCTTCCTCCACCAGTGTGAAGGGGTCTCGGTCCCAATCCTCGGGGAGGGCATCAACCACATCCGTGTGGGCCAGGAGGAGGATCGGCTTTCTCTGGGAGGAGCCATCCCCCCGGTACCGAACTACGAGGCTCGCCGTCGACTCGCCGTCGGGGGTGGTGAGGGGGAGTACGTGGACGTCTCCATCGGGGAAACCACCGGCTCGAAACCGGTCTGCCAGGTAACGGGCCAACGCCGGGACTTGTTCGTGGGAGGCGGCACTCCGGTAGCCGATGAGGTCACGATAGATATCCAGCGCCCGCTGCTGATAAGGCTCCCGGTAGTCTGTGCTGGAGTCCTGAGGGGACAGGGCTCCGGCCGGGAGGAGCAGGGCAAGGACGGCGAGTGTGGCAGAACGCATGTTCATCTCCATCTGCGATGTCTCGAAGCGGGTACCGGACGCGTTGGCGCGATGGACCCCGTCCGGGTCATTCGATGAGCCCAGCCGGAGCACGGCCGGCAGGGCCCGGGTCCGCCGTTCTAGGTCTTCGGCCAGCGCCTGGCACCTGGCCCGATCCACCTGGAAGCTGCGTCTACCCGGCACAGAAGCCTGAAGTTTCAGAGCCGCCTGAGGCTTCCCGGACTCAAAGGCCCGGGTCCGCGCCAATGCGGCGGCCCCCCGGACTCAAAGGTGTGGGTCCACGCCGATGCTGCGGCCCTGCACTGCGTCTTCCTCGCCCATCAGATCCTGCAGATCCTGGTCGAAGATGGCCAGGGAGTCGGCAAGAGTCCTCTGATTTTCCGGGATGTCCGGATTCGCTCGAGGATCGCTTTCCTTCTGGCCCCGTGGAAGTCCGAGACGTGTCTTGGCGGCCCATGAACAGTGCCGAGGCCGCCTGGCTCCAGGGCCCGGTGGGTCCAGCCGGATCCGTGCGTAGGGTGCGGTTGGTCGGGGCCCTCTGGCCCCCGGAGGGTGCGCCTGAGGAGCTGAGGGGACTCCGCCGATGTACGCGCGCGAATGACGTCAGAGGACCCATGTGGCGAGCTCGCGGCACGCGTCCCAGCCCAGCATGTCCGACGTCCCATCCAGCCCTTGACAACTTTTCGCCGGCGGTCCTGCGGGGTTCCGGGACTGCACCCACACACCGCCTGTAGCCCCCCTCTCTTGGCCCCTCCCGGACGGTCCTCGCCGGAGGCGACGTCGGAAGCCTGTCAGGGCCGTTT
>JASFRP010000631.1:0-3146 GCA_050114895.1 Gemmatimonadota bacterium | reverse complement strand
TCCCGGTGTTGACCGAGCTTCCGATACCCCTTCAGCACATTCCCAAGGTCCTCGAGCTGGAAGGCCAGGCCCTCCTGGATCGCCAGCACGTCCGGGCTCTCCCGACGGATGATCTCCGCCACCAGGCTGCGCCGATTCACCCAAGCGTTGAGGCCGTCTTCCGCGGTGCCGTACCGGATGTTGAAGGTCATGAGCACGAGCTCATCACTGGGCTCCTGACGGACCGGGGAAGCCTGCATTGCCGAGAGCAGGAATGCCAGGAGCGCGAGAGGAAGCTTCATGGGGTTTCCTCGCTTTTCGCCCTTTGTTGGGGGAATCCGGGGGGGAGTGGTGAGAGCGTGGGCTCAGGCCCCGCCCCGCTTCTCGTGGGTGAACCGGTCGATCCGGAACGCCTCCCACGCGACGTCCGTTTCCCCATCCAGGATGAGGTGGGCGACGGCGCGACCCGTCAGGGGAGCGAAGAGGATACCGTTGCGTCCGTGCCCGGTGGCGTATAGAAGACCGTCCATCTCGGGATCGGGGCCCAGAATGGGCCAGCCGTCCGGGCTGATGGGTCGAAGGCCGGCCCACGCCTCCACGATGGTGGCATCTTCCAGGATGGGTACGAGGGAGGCGGCGGCGTCCGCCAGGATCTCCGTCCCCTCTTCGGTTACCCGGTCATCGTAGCCAACCTCCTCCATTGTGCTGCCCACCAGGACGGTTCCGTTGACCCGGGGAACCAGATACCGGCCCTGGTGGGAACAGACGAGGGTCCAGGGAAGAGGCCGTGGTGGAAGGAGCCGGAGAATCTGCCCTCTGATGGGTCTGACAGGGAGGTCGGTGGGAATCCCTTCGATCTCTCCCGACCAGGCGCCGGCCGCCATCACAACCCATGCTGCGCCGAGTTCCACGCCATCCTCCAGTCGGACCCCGGTGACGCGGGAGCCTTCGGAGAGCAGTGCCATTACGCGGGTGCTCCGCACCAACCGGACGCCGGCGCGTTGCACCGCATCCGCGAGAGCCACGGCCAGACGTTGGGAATCCACCTGCGCTTCCCGGGGAAGCCAGAGCCAGGAATGGACGCTCCTGGACACGCCTTCGTGGATCCGTCGGGCATCGGACGGGGAGAGGATCTCTCCTTCGAGTCCTGCCGCTTCCTGGAGAAGAAGCTCACGGCGGGCTGCGTCCTCCTCCTCCTTGCTATGGTTCGCCACCAGCATGCCGTCGGTACGGAATCCCACCTCCCATGCGGCCAGCTCCTGGAGGCGTTGGACGAAGGCCGGATACGCCTCCTTGCAGGCTACGCCGAAATGAAAGGCAGCCCCTGACGCATCGGCCTCGTACTGGGGGGCCAGGATCCCGGCCGAGGCTCCGGTGGCGCCTACCCCCGGTTGGTTCCTCTCCACCAGAGTCACGCTGGCACCCCGGACGGCGAGCTCCACGGCGACCGCACATCCGGCGATCCCGCCTCCGATGACGATGACCTTCGGCATGCCGCTCAGAATGACCTCTCCCATCCCGGCTTTCGGGGGCCTGAAAAGTGAAGAGTAAGGATAGGGAATAGCACGGCCCGGTGGGAGGCTTGCTCCGTTTCCGGAGCCCAGCGTTGCCCGAGGGATGGAGAAAGGGGCCGCAGGCGCGTTCGCCCGCGACCCCTCACCTTCACGGTCTCTTCTTCAGGTCGACCGATGCAGCACCACCTCTCGGCTGACCCGAGTAGAATAGGTCATCCGACGTTGGGGTTGTTCCTCACCTCCACGTCCGGGAGTGGGAAGCACACGTTGTCCCCGTATGTTCCACCCTTCCGATAGGGAGTGCCCGGAGCCGGAACCAGAGGCAGGCTCAAGCGACGGATGTCGAAGAACCGGTGCCCTTCCAGCCAAAGCTCACGGTTCCGCTCCTCGATTACCTGAGCCGCGATCTCCGAGGCGCTGCCCCCGGGGAAGGGATCCAATCCCACCGCAGCGTGGAGGTCATTGATGATGTCCACCGCCGTCTGGCCGCCCTGTACCTCGGCTACGATGAGCTGGGCTTCGTCGCCGGTGGCGATGGGGAGTGGGTCGTCCAGTGACATGTACTTCAGCTGCAGGTAGAGGTCCGTCCCGTCGGTGTTGACTCGGATGAAGTCGGACACAGGGACCCGGGGATCCGGTTGACCGTTATAGGTCAGGCTCCGGTAGGCCTCACCCACGGAAAGCGCCGTGCCCGCGCTGGAGCCCAGCCCGTTCTGGGCGTAGACCCGGTTTGCCCGGCGGGAGAAGTCCCCGGAGGCGGTGGCCATGTACTCAAAGTCGGCGGGGACCGCCTGAGCGTCCGCCAGAGCATTGGAGCCCTGCCCCAGGCCGAGGTAGGCCCGGGCCCGTCCGACCCGTGCGAGGTTGATGACGTCCGTGGTGCCGGCGGCCTGCGCCGCCTGTATGGCGGTGTCGAACCGGGCGATGGCCATTTCCGTCACGGTAGAAGAGGAGAGCTCCCCCGAGAGGTCGATGGCCACCGTGCAGAAGGCCTCGGCCAGGAGGAGATGGGAATAGCCGGAGAAGACGGCCGCCTTCGCGATGAGCTCCTGCCGGTTCGCCACCTCCGCGTCCGTCCAACCCTGGAGCTTCTCCAGGATGTAGTCCGCAGACCATCGGGCAGTGGAGAGCGGGGTGTAGATCCCCATCCCCGAGCAGGAGGAGGTCCCATAGAGTGCATCGTTGGGGATGACGTTCCGGCGGTCATACGGCCATCGGGCCGCCGTCTGGGTGGCGTCGATCATCTCGTGAGCCATGACGCCCGTCAGGGTCACGTAGGCGCCGAAGGCGCACTCGAAGTCTCCGATGGCGCCGTTGAGCAGGAGTTCGGCGTTCTCCGGGTCCGCCAACCCCTCGGCAGGAATCAGATCCGGGGGCTGGACATCCAGGACGTCACCGCACCCGGTGGGAAGCACGAGGGTTCCGGCGACCAGCAGGGCACCCAGGGCCGGAGTGCGGCGGAGGGCCCTTAGGAGGTACGACACCGTGTCCATTGTACGCTCCTGGTTTCCATTCTCGTTGGTTCTATGCGCAGACATGTCGCCCTCCTCAGAAGCTGACGTTGAAGCTGACGACGAGCTGCGCGAGCTGAGGCAGCACGTTCTGCTCCCACAAGTAGAAAGCCCCTCCCCGACTGCCACCGTTGAAGGTGGA
>JASFRP010000630.1:0-3148 GCA_050114895.1 Gemmatimonadota bacterium | reverse complement strand
GGCCGTGGTCGCGGAAGGCGTCGATGGTCACGTCCGGCATGGTGTTCACGGTGTGGGGACCGATGAGCGGCTCCACGTACATGATGTCGGAGTAGGCGGGATCCTTGGTCGAGGTGCTCGCCCACAGCGGCTTCTGCACGTTGGCACCCGAGCCCGCCAGCGACTCCCAGCGCGGGCCCGAGTAGACTCCCTGCCAGCGCCGGTAGGCCAGCTTGGCGCTGGCGACGGCGGTCTTCCCCCGGAGGGCGGAGGCAGTGTCCGCGTGCGTCCCCTCCTTCCGCAGCGCGTCGAGCCGCTTGTCCACCTTGGTGTCGATGCGGCTCAGGAAGAAGCTCGCCACCGAGGCCACCGAGTCGAGGGGCTCGCCCTTTTCCCGCCGCGCCTCCAGCGCCTGGATGTGGGCCTCCATGACCGCCCCGTAGGCGTCCAGGGAGAACAGCAGCGTGACGTTGATGTTGATCCCCTCGGTGAGGCAGGTCCGGATGGCGGGCACCCCCTCCGGCGTACCCGGGATCTTGATGAGCGCGTTTCTCCGGTCCACCGCCTTCCAGAGGCGGCGCGCTTCCGCGATCGTCCCCCCCGCATCCCGGGCCAGATGGGGGGAGACCTCCAGGCTCACGAACCCGTCGGTGCCCCCGGCGGCGTCGAAGGCCGGGCGCAGGACGTCGCATGCCCCCTGGATGTCGTGGATCGCCATCGTCTCGTAGATCTCGCCCGCCCGCTTCCCCTCCTCGGCCAGGGCGCGGATCTGCTCGTCGTAGTCGGTGCCCCGGGTCATGGCGGCGTTGAAGATGGCGGGGTTGGAGGTGACGCCGGAGATCCCGTCCTCTTCCAGGAGGCGGGCCAGGCCTCCGTCTCGGACCAGGCCCCGGGTCAGGTTGTCGAGCCAAACGCTCTGGCCGAGTTCCTTGACGGCCAGGAGGGGATTCTTGCTCATGGTGCTCCTCGTCGTGGGCGAAGGGAGAGGGAAGGGTCGCTCGATCGAGTTCGCGAACGACTATACACCGACCGGGGGTCGTCGAAAACGGGGAGAGGGGTCTAGCCGGGGAGGGTGAAGCCGTAGTGCAGCCAGTCCCCGAGGAACTCCATCCGTCCGGTGAGGAGGGAGATTCGCGCCATCACCGTGTATCCGAAGGCGGCCCCGAAGGAGACCATCAGGATGTAGATCCCGTACCGGCTGACGCGCCCGGTAACCCCGCTGTGCTCCTTGGAAAAGAAGAAGTAGACCAGGCCGGAGAGGACTCCGCTCACCAGCACCAGGTTGGTGATGGTACCGGCGAGGCTGAAGCCCCCTTCCATGGAGACGAGGGGGTACATGGTGTGGCCGATCTGGGACACGAAGTCGGACTGGAGATAGCGGGTGAGGTTGGTCCCGGCCGCGAATCCGATGGCAAGCGCCATCGCCATCCGCGCGAAATAGGAGACGGGAGGGACCAGGCGCATGAGGAGGAAGATCCCGAACACGAGCGGGATGATCCGCCAGTAGTTGGGCTCTTGATCGACGAGAGAGGGGTAGGCGAACCCCACGAGCGGGGGCCAGATCTGTCCGACAAGCTTGGGGATGATCGTCGTCCAGAACCCCTGCACCATCCAGTAGGCGGCGCTCACCCCCACGAACAGGTGCTCGGCGAACTTGTAGAACGGGTTGTCCTTGTAGAGGAACGAGAAGATCATCAGGGTGAGAAGGGCCCCCACCCACAACTCCAGCCATGAACCCCAGGTCGCCGGTGCCGTCATTGGTGCTTCGCCCCGATCCGCGGCTTCTGCCGCCCGCCCGCCAGGTACGAAATGTTTCCGATGAGGATGAACGCGATGATCACGAGGTGGGCCACCGTCTGGGGCCCCATGCGCTGGATGGCCTGGGTGGAGCTGTCACGGAACTGGGGATACTCCCTGACCAGGGCCCCCTCGTACTCGGCGGCCCCCAGGAGACCGCCCATGAGGCCGAGGAGCTGCGAGGGATAGTAGGGGTAGAGGAGGGGAGCTTCCACCGCCGTCACCCCCCCCGCGGTGGGAACGCCCGCCGGGTCGCCCCCGAACTGGATCCACTCCTTGACCCCCGGGAACCCGGATCCGATGGCGACGATGAGGTCGAAGTCGGAGAGGGTTCGCACGTCCTGCATCATGGGAATGTTGTCCACCGCCTTGCCCGAGATGTCCACCGGGAACGCGGCGTGGAAGTTGGTGAAGGCGGCGTTGATCACTCCCTGGTTCCCCGCCTGGTAGCCGAGATCCACCCAGTCCTCGCCCTCCACCCGGTCGGGGAAATCGAGCGCGATCACGTTCCGCTTCATCGCGTTCACCATGGGGGGGCCGGTGGCCCAGATGGTGGCCGTGTACAGCTTGAGGTTCTTGTGGAGAACGTGGCGTGCGATCGCCTCCAGCATCGGCTGGTTCTCGGGCACGGTGCTGGGGCCGTAGTCGGCGGTGAGAAGGACCTTGGAGCCGGGGGGCAGCGACTCGATCTGATCGAAGATGTTCTGGACGATGGGAGTGGTTACGACGGGGAAGACGGTCCGGAGGATGAGGGGGATGATGACGGCGAGGGCGATGAGGAGGAAGATGATTCTCCGGTCGATGTGCCCCATCTTGATCAGGAACTCGCGCATCCTACGACTCCCTCGATCCCAGATAGGAACGTTCCAGCCCCAGGATGATCTTGAGCGACGTCGAGATCACGCCCAGGCCGATGCCGATGAGGATGGCCCGCTGCCCGGCGAGGTTCACGGTGGACATGATCCAGGACGAGAGCCAGGGGATGGTCAGGAACTCGAGCTGGGAGGGGAGCCAGGACGTCATCATCACCCCCACGAATGTGCGGCCGAGGAGGATGATGAGAGCCGCCACCAGGAGCAGGGTGGCCTCGACGTTCCGGGCCCGGAAAGCGCGGTAGGAGGCCGACGCCACGAAGAAGGCGAGGATGGAGAACATCGTCGCCATGAGGGGGGTAAACATCCCGTCGTAGGCGAAGTTGAATAGCGACCCCTCCGCGTCCACCGCGCCTCTCCAGCCGTCGGGATTGTTGATCTTGAACAGGCCGGCGAAGAGCGTGAAGAGGAAGCCGCCGAGGGTGACGAAGCTGTAGGGCCACCCCTTGCTCTTCCGCGAGATCTTGTTGAGGTGGATATGAAGGAGGTTCCCCGCTCCC
>JASFRP010000629.1:0-3148 GCA_050114895.1 Gemmatimonadota bacterium | reverse complement strand
CGGGAGGATTCCCCTCGTCCCTGTACTCGTCTCTTCTCTGGTCCTTCTCAGCACCGCGGCGGTCTCGGCCCAACAGATCTCCCCAGGGGTCTACGGCGGCTTGCGGTGGCGGCACATCGGCCCCCCCGGAAACCGCACCTCGGCCGTGGTGGGAGTGCCCGGGGACCCCATGGTCTACTACATCGGGGCGTCCTCCGGAGGGGTGTGGAAGTCCACCGACGGGGGCGTCAACTGGGCCCCGATCTTCGACGACATGCCGGCCCAGTCCATCGGGGCCATTGCCATCGCTCCGTCGGACCCGGAGGTGGTCTGGGTGGGCACCGGCGAGGCGTGGGTCCGCAGCAACGTGTCCATTGGGAACGGCGTCTACAAATCCACGGACGCGGGGCGCACCTGGACGCACATGGGGCTCGACGCCACGGGGAGAATCGGGCGGGTGATCATCGATCCCCGTGATCCGGACATCGTGCATGTGGCGGCCATCGGCCACGCCTACGGGCCCCAGCAGGAACGCGGGGTCTTCCGCACCACCGACGGTGGGAAGACCTGGGAACAGACGCTCTTCATCGACGAGAACACGGGCGTCTTCGAGATCGCCATGAACCCGGAGAATCCCCGCATCCTCTTCGCCGGGGCATGGCCCCTGGTGATCCACACCTGGGGGAGGGACAGTGGGGGACCCAATGGCGGCATCTGGCGGTCGAAAGATGCGGGAGCCACGTGGGAGAAGCTGGAAGGCCATGGGCTTCCGGAGCCGCCCCTGGGGAAGATCGGGCTGGCCACCGCCCAGAGCAATCCGGATGTCGTGTACGCCCTCATCGAGACTGGCGCACCCAACCGGGGAGTCCTGTGGCGGTCCAGCGATGGGGGGGACAACTGGACGTTGGTGAGTTACGACCGGCTCCTGAACGAGCGTCCCCACTATGCCTCCCGCATCATGGTCAACCCAGCCGACGAGAACGAGGTCTACTTCGCCGCCAACAGCCACAGCATCTCCTACGACGGGGGAGTGACCACGGTGCGGTCTGGCTGGGGGGGCGACACCCATGACATGTGGGCCGACCCGCTGATCCCGGACCGGATGATGATCAGCAACGACGGCGGGGCCACCATCACCATGAACCGGGGGAAGACGTGGAACCGCATCGAGCTGCCGGTGGCCCAGATGTACCACGTCAACGTGGACAACCAGATCCCCTACTACGTCTATGGCGGGAAGCAGGATGGATCCGGGTACAAGGGTCCCAGCACGGCGGGGGCGGGCCGAGGAGGTGGGATTCCACAGGGCTGGGAGGCGTCCGCAGGATGCGAGAGTGGCTTCATCGTTCCCGACCCCGTGGTTCCGGACATCGTCTGGGGCGGCTGCTACACCGGACAGTTCACCAAGGTGGATTACCGCACGGGCCACCAGCGCACGGTGAACGTGTGGCCGGAGTCCAGCTACGGGGCGGCAGCCAGGGACATCAGGTACCGCTTCAACTGGACCTTTCCCATCACCATCTCCCCCCACGACCACAACAAGGTCTACGTGGGGAGCCAGTACGTGCACCAGACCACCGACGGCGGTGAGAGCTGGCAGGTCATCAGCCCGGATCTCAGCACCAACGATCCGCAGTACCTCGGCCCGTCCGGCGGACTCACCAAGGACAACATCGGGGTGGAGTTCGCCGAGCTGGTCTTCGCCATCGCCGAATCGCCGCTGGAGGAGGGACAGATCTGGGCCGGGACCAACGACGGGCTACTGCACGTGACCCGGGACGGAGGCCAGAGCTGGACCAACGTCACCCCCAACATCCCCGACCTCCCCCCCTGGGGCACCATCAGCAACATCCACCCGTCGAAGCACGATGCGGCGACGGCATACGTCACCGTGGACTTCCACCAGATGAACAACCGGGATCCATTCGTCTATAAGACGACGGATTATGGCGCCACCTGGCACTCCATCGCGTCGGACCTCCCCAGGAGCGTGTTCAGCTACGTTCACTGGGTCCACGAGGACCCGGTCCGCAAGGGGCTCCTCTACCTGGGCACCGAGAACGCCATCCACGTCTCTTTCAACGACGGTGGAAACTGGCTTCCCATCCAGAACAACCTTCCCCACGCCCCGGTTCACGACGTCGTCGTGCAGGAGCACTTCAACGATCTGGTGGTGGCCACGTACGGGCGGGGGTTCTGGATCCTGGACGACGTGACCCCGCTCCAGCAGCTGACCCCCGAGGTGATGGCTTCCGACGCCTACCTGTTCGTGCCCAGGGCCGCCTACCGCATGCACAGCATCGTGGGAGGCCCCAGGCCGAACGCCACGGCGACCATCAACTATTTCCTGAAGGAGTCTCCGGAGGGGCCCGTTCGCGTCGAAGTTCTCGATTCCCAGGGCCAGACGGTTCGTGTGCTCCGGGGCACGGGATCCGCCGGCATCAACCGGGTCTCCTGGGACCTGCGGTATGAGGGCCCCATGGAGGCGCAGATCCGGACGAAACCGCCGGGGAATCCCACGGTGGTGGAGGAAGCTCGATTCCGGACCCAGTGGGAGCGGGAGGGCTGGATCCCGGTCCTCAGCTGGGGAACCCAGGGAGGGTTCCAGGGCATCATGGTGGCGCCGGGAAGTTACACGGTGAGGCTCACTGTGGGCGGTGGGCAATACGACCAGGAGTTGGAAGTGAGGAAGGACCCCCGCTCCGACGGGTCGCTGGCGGACATCCAGGCCCAGGTGGCCCTCCAACTGGAGGTCCGGGGGGAGATCAACACGACCTCTGGGATGATCAACGACGTGGAGTGGATGAAGAAGCAGCTGAACGACCTCCAGGAGGTCCTGGGCCGGGATCCGCGTCTCGACGAGGTCCGGACTGAAGCCCACGGCCTGTATGCGACCCTTCAGGCGCTGGAGGACAAGATGCTCCAGCCCATCTCCGTGGAAGGCGATTCCAAGTCCTTCCGTTACCCGAACCTCCTCTACAGCAAACTCTCGGTCCTGGGGGGCGACCTGGCGGAGTCCGTGGACTTCGCTCCCAACCAGCAGCAGCGGGAAGTCCAGGAAAAGCTCCGAGCCGAGATGCTGGAGTACCAGGAGGAGCTGAGGACCCTGATGGAGACGGACGTGGCCGCGTTCAACCGGCTTATGCAGGACCGGGGCCTGTCCGGGGTG
>JASFRP010000628.1:0-3152 GCA_050114895.1 Gemmatimonadota bacterium | reverse complement strand
GGGGTGGCTCGAGTGGCCACCCCCGCCTCTCTTGACCTCCGCCCTGGGATCTACTCCGCCCGGAAGGCTTCCACCGGGTCGACCCGGACCGCTCGCCAGGCCGGAAGGATGCACGCACCAAGGGCCACCAGGACGAGCAGGGCGGTGACACTGGTGAAAGTGACAGGATCGGTGGCCCCTACCTGGAAGAGCATCCCCGCTACGAGACGGGTCGCCCCGAGGGCTGCGGCGATTCCTAGCGCCGATCCCGCCGCCACCAGGATCATCCCCCTGGACACCACCAGCCTCAACACGCTTCCGGCCGAGGCACCCAGCGCCATCCTGATCCCGATTTCGTGGGCCCTCCGGGCAACGAAGAAGGCCAGCACGCCATAGAGCCCCAGGGCGGCCAGCGCGATGGCCACGAAGGCGAACAGGCCCAGTACGGTGGTCACGGAGCGGACGTCGGAGATGGAGTTGGAAAGGGCTTCCTCCATGGTCCGGCTCTCACTGAGGACCATGCTTCGGTCCAGCGCCCAGACCTCCTCCTGAATGGGACGGATGAGGGTGTGGGGATCCACGGTGGTGGCCACCGCCATCCGCAAGGTCTGCCCGGGCCACTGTGCATACGAGAAGAACATGGCCGGCCGGGGTTGGCTCCGCTGGAGGGACGAGAGTTGGTGGTCCTCCACGACCCCCACCACCTCGAAGATACCGGGCTCGTCTCCTCCCACGTCCACCGCCACCTGCCGCCCCAACGGATTCTCCTCGGGGAAGACCAAGTCTGCCGTCGTCCGGCTCAGTACGATGACGGGTGTAGAGCCGGAGACGTCATCGGAATCCAGGGCTCGACCCGCCACGAGAGGGATCTCCATGGTCTCGAAGTAGCCCGGCAGGACGATTCTCCGGTCCGCCCATGGCGCGTCACGATTGGTTTCAGGAGGGCGCTCCGGAGCCCATATGGCGACGTTGCCGGCGGGTTGGAGAATCGGGAGCCGGTTGATGAAGGCGGCCGACTGGACTCCAGGGAGTGCCTCGATGCGCTCCTTGAGGCTCTCGAAGAATTGGATTCGCAGGTCGCTCTCCCCGTAGCCATCGCTGGGAAGGCTGACCGTGGCCGTCAGGAGGTTCTCGACCCGGAACCCAGGGTCAACCCCCCGGAGTCGAGCGAAGCTCTTGATGAGGAGGCCGGCGCTCACCAGGAGGACGAGGGAGAGGGCCACCTGGAGGATCACCAGGCCACTCCGGTAGCGGAGGCCTCCTCCGGACGTGGAGCCTCTGGACCCTTCCTTCAACTCCTCGGCGGGGTTGGCCCTGGCCGCGACCAGGGAGGGAGCGACGCCGAAGAGGAGGACCGTCACCGCCGAGAGGGCCAGGGCGAATCCCAGCATGGTGGTGGAGAGGCCCACGTCTCCGATTCCCAGGGAGTCCATGGGGAGGAAGCCCAGGATCATGTCCTGGATCCAGAGGGCCAGGAGGACCCCAAGGCCGCCGGCGACCACCGCGAGGAGCACGCACTCCACCAGCAGCTGCCGGGTGAGACGGCCCCTTCCGGCCCCCAATGCGGCTCTCACCGCCAGCTCCGCGCGCCGGGTCGATCCCCGGGCCATGAGGAGGCTGGCCACGTTGGAGCAGGCGATGAGAAGGACCAGGACGATGGCCCCCACGAGGACGAGGAGGGACGTACGGTATCCCTCCACCAGGGCCTCCTGGAGCCCATCGAGCTGGAGAGCTTTGTCCCGGTTGGAGTCCGGATAGGCCTCCTGTAGCTGGGCGGAGATGACGTCCGCCTCCGATTGTGCCGCCCGGAGATCCAATCCCTCCGCCAGCCGTCCCACCAGGAGCCAGTTGTGATAGCGCCGGTTGATGGGGTCCGAGTTCCCGGGCCATGGCGGTACCCAGAGGTCGACGTCGTACAGGAAGCGGAACCCGGCGGGCATCACGCCCATCACCGTCGCGGGCCCACCGTCGATGATGAGCGTCCGGCCCACCACGTCGGGGGAGCCCCCGAACCAGCGCTGCCAGAAGGAGTAGCTGATGACCACCTGAGCGGCCCCTGTGGCCGGAAGCTCGTCGATAGTGAAGGTCGTTCCCCGGGCGGGCGGGACGCCAAGGGTCTCGAAGAGATTGGGGGTGATGAAGGTGAGGCCGGCCTGTTCCGGCTCGTCGGCCCCGGTGATGGTCACCAGTTGTGATCCCCCCCCTATGGTGGCCAGGGATTCCAGGGAGGCGGCCCGGTCCCGGTAATCCTGGTAGTCGGGAAAGGACACCCAGGGGTTCACGTTTCCCTCAAAGGTGGCCCGACCGAACACGAGGCGCTCCGGCTCGGGGTAGGGGAGCGCCCTCCCCATGGCCGCGTTCGTGACAGAGAACATGGCGGTGGTGGCCCCGATCCCGAGCCCCAGCGTGAGGAGGGCAACCAAAGTGAACCCCGGCGTCCGCCTGAGCGCCCTGAGGGCGGAGCGGATGTCGGGACCCAGGTCGGACACGATGCCGCCATCGGAGTTTGCCTGTCGCATTGCTCTTTCCTCCCGTCGTTCGGCCGAGGCCGCGCGGGCCACGTCGACGACGCCTCTGATCCAGAATGCCATCACCCCCGGCCACCCCCGACGTGCACGGATCTCCCGTGAACGCGTCACGAAGTGGTGGGCGATCTCGTCACCGAAGCGACTCCGGAATCCGGAAGGGAAGATCCGTAGGAACGCGCGGCCGAGGCATGCGAAGGGGCCCCTCACGGGTTCCCTCCCTCCAGCACCATGGCCTCCTGGGCCCATTGGACCAGGGCCCTGAGTCGCTGAGCCTCCTCCACGGTTCGCGCCTTCCCCTCCGGGGTGAGAACATAGGAACGGCGTTGCCTTCCGCGGTCCCCCGGGTCCCCGACGTCCTCGTCGATCTCGACGATGAGTCCCCGGGCCAGAAGCTGTTTGATGGAGCGGTACAGGGTCCCCGGGCCCAGCTCCACCGCTCCGTCGGTCCGACGTTCCACCTCCTGCATGATCCCGTATCCGTGGCGGCTGCCATCGGCTAGAGTCAGGAGGATGTGGAATTGGGCCGAGGTGAGGGGGCCGTCGGCGGTGGGGGAGCCTGTCGCTGCCGTTCCTGGAGGTTGGGTCATCCTGGCGTCCAATCCGGAGTCGGTATATCCGATGTGGATATAGCTATTGGACGCAACT
>JASFRP010000627.1:0-3155 GCA_050114895.1 Gemmatimonadota bacterium | reverse complement strand
GGGAGGCGACCAGCTCGATGGGCGTGGCGGAAAGAGCCCTCGACACCGGGCATCCAACCTTCGCGCTCTGGGCATGCTCCTGGAAAGTCGCGTCATCCACACCCGGCACCCTGCCGACACACTCCAGCTCGATGCGGGAGATACCGAAGCCGTCGGGACCTTTTTCCAGGTAGACCCTCGCGGTGGTTCTGATGCTTTCGGCCTCGTGGCCAGCCTTGGCGAGGATGTTGGCGAACGCCATGGAGAAACACCCGGCGTGGGCAGCGGCAATGAGCTCTTCCGGATTCGTGCCGGCCCCTTCCTCGAAACGGGACGAGAAGGAATAGTTACCCTTCACGAAGCCGGTCTCCGTCTCCAGGCTGCCGCTCCCTTTGGGGAGGTTGCCTTTCCATACGGCGTTGGCGACTCGCACGGGCATACGGGAACTCCTTTTCTGTGTGGGGCCCGGGTACGGATGGTCTCCGGGCCGAATCGGCACCCTGGCGGGTCCGGTCCAGGGGGCCGGAAGATAGGCAAAACCTGCACGCTGGGCCAAGCCCTTTGTTCCCCGGAGAGCTGCCATTGTTGACGGATGGCTCCCGGGGCCAGAGAATCACTCATCATCAAAGGAGCTGCGCCCCTCCCCGTCAAAGGACCCCGACCCGCGAGTCGCAGAGAGAACCACCGTTTTCTCGGAAGGAAAGTCCAGATGATACCGTTTCGCAGGTTTTCCGAATCCCTCGCTCTCATCTGCCTTGTCCTGGCAAGCGGCCCGCTGCAGGGCCAGGTGACAACACCGGAGGAGGAGTTCGGCTTCCCCATCGGTGCGGACTACGAGCTGGTCAACTACGCACAGCTCCAGACCTATTGGACGAGGTTGGCGGAAGAATCTGACCGGATGGTCCTGGACACCATCGGATATACGGAGGAGGGGCGGCCGCAACTCATGGCCATCATCACCTCCTCGGCCAACCAGAGGGACCTGGCTCGCTACAAGGAGATCGCCAGACGCCTTGCCCTGGCCGATGGCGTGACGGAGGAGGAAGCCAGACACCTCTCGCAGGAGGGGAAGGCGGTCGTGTGGATCGACGGTGGACTGCACGCCACGGAGGTTCTGGGAGCCCAACAGCTAGTGGAGCTGGTCTATCGTCTGACCAGTTCCAGCGACCCTGAGACCCTGCGGCTCCTGGACGACCTCATCATCCTGGCTGTCGCGGCCAATCCCGACGGCATGGACCTGGTCTCGAACTGGTACTACCGGACCGACGAGGATGGCGGCACCCCGGAGGATCGGAACTACAGCGCCGTTCCCGTCCTCTACGAGAAGTACGCGGGACACGACAACAACCGGGATTTCTACATGGGGAACCTGGCGGAGACCACGAACATGCTTCGGGTCCAGTACAGGGAATGGTTCCCCCAGATCATCTACAATCACCACCAGACCGGTCCCCAGGGGACCATCATGTTCGCGCCTCCCTTTCGGGATCCCCCGAATCACTTCCTCGATCCCCTCATCATGACCAGCCTGGACCAGGTGGGGTCGGCCATGCACCATCGGTTCGTGCAGGAAGGGAAGGGGGGCACCGTCATGCGTGGGGGGGCTAATTACTCCATCTGGTGGAACGGGGGCCTGCGCACGACGCCGTACTTCCACAACTCCATCGGTCTCTTGACGGAAACCAGAGGAAGCCCCAACCCCATCGAGGTCCCGTTCGTGCCGGACCGGCAGCTGGCCACGACCGACCTCCCTCTTCCGGTGGAGCCGGGGCTGTTCCACTTCCGGACGGCTATCGAATACTCCGAGACGGCGAACTGGGCCGTGATGGACTACGCCTCCCGGAACAAGGACCTTCTGCTCTTCAACATCTGGCGGATGGGGATGAACTCCATCGAGAAGGGGAGCAGGGATTCCTGGACGGTCCGACCCTCGGAGATCTATGCCGCGGCGGATGCGCTGGGGGGGATGAACGCCAGCGCGGCTCCGGAGGACTACGGGCGATTCCTGCACGACCCTGAGAAGAGGGACCCAAGGGGATTCATCATCCCTGCCGACCAGGCCGACTTCCCCACTGCGGTGGCCTTCGCGAACACCCTCATCAAGAATGGCGTCGAGGTGGAACAGGCTACCGCCGATTTCACGGTGGAAGGCAAGCGTTATTCCACCGGCTCCCTGGTGGTCATGACGGACCAGGCATACCGCCCCCATGTCCTGGATATGTTCGAGCCCCAGGACCATCCAAACGACTTCGCCTACCCCGGCGGTCCCCCCATCCCGCCGTATGACGCCACAGGGTGGACGCTGGCTTTTCAGATGGGTGTGGCCTTCGATCGGATCCTGGACGACTTCGACGGGCCCTTCCAACCCGTTTCGGACCTCCTGGACCCCCTGCCGGGCTCCGTCACGGGCTCCGGCGACGCAGGTTACTTGTTCAGTCATGAGACCGACGCCGCTTTCACCGCCGTGAATCGCCTCCAGGCGGCGGGCCATCCGGTCTACTGGTTGGAGGATCCGTATTCTCAAGGGGATCGACGCTATCCTTCGGGAACCTTCTTCGTCCCGGTTTCTTCCGGCGTAGACCGGATGATGCCCGCTCTGGCGGAGGAGCTGGGGGTCGACTTCCATCGGGTCGACAACGGTCCCCAGGGGCCGGCTCTGGAGCTCAGGAAGCCCCGGGTCGGGCTGTGGGACCAGTACGGGGGATCCATGCCCTCCGGGTGGGTGCGGTTCATCCTGGAGCGTTTCGGCTATGATTTCGAGCTCGTGTTCCCCCCGAAGCTCGACGCGGGGGATCTGGCGGAGAGCTTCGACGTCCTGGTCTTCCCGGACGGCGGGATTCCGGGAGTGCGGGCCGGTGGGATGCGAGGTGGAGGGTACGGGGGTGGCCGGGGCTCCGCCGCAACCGCCATTCCTGCCGAGTACCAGGACCGTCTGGGATCGGTGACGGCCGAGACCACCGTACCGCAGCTCAGGGCCTTCCTGGAGGCCGGTGGCACGATCATCACCCTGGAGGGCTCCACCAGTCTCGCGCAACACCTGGGCCTTCCCGTCTCGGACTATCTCGTGGATGAGGACGGGAATCCTCTTCGGCCCGAGGAGTTCTTCGTGCCGGGTTCCCTTCTTGAGGTTTCGACGGTTACGGCGACCCCCGTCCTGGCGGGCATGCCGGATTCTT
>JASFRP010000626.1:0-3163 GCA_050114895.1 Gemmatimonadota bacterium | reverse complement strand
CGGTGGTCAGGCCGTCCTGGACCACTCTGATCCCATCGTCCTTGAGAAGCCTCATGCCCCGTTCCAGCCCGAGCCTCTCCAGGTGGCTGGCGCTGGCGTCCTGCTGGACCGCCACACGCAACGCCTCGTCCATGACCAGGAGCTCGAAGATGCCGGTCCGCCCCCTGTATCCCGTTCCCCGGCATTCCGGGCATCCGGTCCCGGCCCACACCTGACCCAGGTCCCCGGCCATGTCCCCCAGCGTCCGGGCCTCCCCGGGCGTCAGCTCCGCGGGCGCCCGACAGGCCTGACAGATCCGCCGCACCAGCCGTTGGGCGAGGACGGCCTCGACGGTGCTGGCCACCAGATAGGGCTCCACGCCCAGGTCCACCAGTCGGGTCAGAGCCGTCGCGGCATCGTTGGTGTGGAGGGTGGAGAGGACGAGGTGCCCCGTGAGGGCGGCATGGGTGGCGATGTCCGCCGTCTCCTGGTCCCGGATCTCTCCCACGAGCATGATGTCCGGGTCCTGGCGCAGGAGAGCCCGAAGAGCGTTGGCGAAGGTCAGCCCCACCTTCTCGTTCACCGGAACCTGTGGGACTCCCGGCAGCTCGTACTCCACGGGGTCCTCCACGGTGATGATCTTTTCCTTCCCGGTCCGGATGCGGTCCACGGCGGCATACAGCGTCGTGGTCTTTCCCGAACCCGTGGGCCCGGTGGAGAGGACGATCCCGTGGGGCTTCGAGACCACGGCGCTGAACCGCTCCAGGGTGTCCGCGGCCATGCCCAGCTGGAGGAGGTCGATGCGCCCGGCCTCCTTGTCCAGCAGGCGGAGGACCACGCTCTCCCCGTGTAGGGTCGGGAGAGTGGACACCCGGACGTCCACCTGGCGGTCCTGCATCCGGAGGCGGATGCGCCCGTCCTGGGGAACCCTCCGTTCGGCGATGTCCAGCTCCGCCATGATCTTCAGCCGGCTCACCACCGCGCCGGCGAGCCTCCGGGGGGGGGCCACGGCGTCCTGGAGGACCCCGTCGATGCGGTATCGCACGCGAAGGCCACCGGGGTACCCCTCCAGGTGCACGTCGGACGCCCGTGCGTCCAGGGCTTCCAGGAGGAGGAGGTTCACCAGCTTCACCACCGGCGCCTCGTTGGCCAGCATCACCAGGTCGTCCAGCGCCGAGTCCGCCTCCCCGGCAGGCCGGACCTCGTCGGCCATCCCCGCCACCACCCCCCGGGCCGTGAGGGAATCCGACGAGTAGACCCTCCTGATGGCCCCCCTCACCTCCGCCTCCGGGAGCTTCACCAGCTCCACCGGGGCTCCGGCCAGGAGGCGAAGGTCGTCGAGGACCCGCTCGTCCACGACCTCCGACCACGTGGCTGCCAGGAGCTTCCCCCCGTTCATGGCCAGGGGCATCACGGCGTGATGCTCCAGGTACTCCGACGAGAGTCCGGGATCCAGCCGTTCGGCGGTCTGAAGGAGGGCAGCGAACTCCGACATCAATCTTGCCTTCCTCCGCCCCCGATCGTGTCCGGCCGGATCGTGTCCGGAAGGATGCTGTCCGGGACAATGGCTTGAAGGACGGGCGGAAGGATGGACCGAATGGGAATGAGCTCCTCCAGGAGCTCGGCGTTCCCCTCTATCGCCTCCTTGAGCGCCTCCTCGTCGGCATCGTCCCCCACCACGTACGGCGTGAGGAAGAGGAAGAGCTCCGAGTTCGCCACCACCTCCCGTCTCGTTCCAAAGAGGTAGCCCAGGATGGGGATGTCCTTCAGGAAGGGGATTCCGATTCGGGTCTCCTCGGTCTGCCGGTCCACGAGACCGCCCACCACCACCGTCTGACCCGTCTGGGCCAGGATCTGTGTGGTGGCTTCCCGGGTGCTGATCACCGGGGCGCCGAACTGGGTCTCCGCCGTGGCGCTGCTCACCTCCTGGGTCAGGGTGAGGTTCACGTACCCTTCCTCGTTGATGGTGGGCAGAATGGTGAGGGAGGTGCCCACGTTCCGGTACTGAACCACCTCGTTGGCGAAGTCCGGGTTCTGCACGCTGGTGTAGGAAGACTGGATGAACGGCCGTTGGCTCCCCACCAGAATCCGGGCTTCCTGGTTGTTCTGCGCCTGGATGAGAGGCCGGGACAGGATCCGGACGTTTCCCGTGGTGGAAAGGGCCGAGAGCGTGGCTCCCACGTTCACGTCTCCCGTTCGGAGGATGTCCAGCGTGAACGCGTTCTCACCGGGGTCGACAGGAAGGATCCCGGTGACACCCTCTCCCCCTTCCTCGTCCACGTCGGTGGCGAAGAACCCGACCCCCACGTCCAGGTTGCCGGACCGCCGGACTTCTGCGATCACCACCTCGATGACGACCTGGAGGGGCCGGAGGTCCAGGGCCAGGATGGCCTGCTCCAGGACGGTCCAATCCCCTGCGGTGGCCCGGATGAGAAGGGAGTTGGTGATCTCGTCCGGCACGATCATCACGTCCCCCTCCAGCTCGCCGCTCCCCACATTGAAGGTCACCTGCCCACCCTGAAGCTGGGCCCCCTGATAGCGTTGCCCCGACAGCTGCTCGATCTGCTGGAGCTGCTGGGAGAGGGTCTCCGCCCGGGGGGTGGCAGCGCCGATCCGCGGTCCCGTGGCCCCGAAGAGGGACTGCAGGGTCCCGGCCAGGACCAGGGCGTTGGCGTGGCGGAGGCGGTGGATGTAGAGCTGTCGCGGCTCCAGGGGCTCACCCTCCTGGATCAGCGGACCTTGAAGTCGAAGGAATCCCGGCTCCTCCACCACCGTCACGCCGTGGGCCGAGGCCAGGCTGCGGATCAGGGAGGCGACCTCCTCCGGAGACACGGGCTCGGCGGTCCTGAGGGTCACCGTGACGTCGGGCATGTTGGAGGACACGACGTTGATCCCCGCCAGCTGTCCCATGGCCGTGACCACGTTGGCCAGAGGGACGTTCTGGAAGTTCAGGTCGATCCCCTCCTGGGGCCTCTCCTGCACCTGCGGGGGCCGGCGCGGGGGCCTTTCCTGGGCCAGGCCCGAGAGGGGGACCGTCGCGATTCCGGCGAAAGCCAGCATCGGCAGGACGAGAAGCGGCAACCCACGCTTTCGCATGTTCCTTCCTTCCCGGATCATGGTTGTCCTCCTCCTCCTCCCCCTCCCCCTCGACCCCCCCGGCCCGGAGGATTCCCGCCACCTGGGG
>JASFRP010000625.1:0-3166 GCA_050114895.1 Gemmatimonadota bacterium | reverse complement strand
TCGGGGTCCCCACGAGGCCTCGAAGCCGAGCCAGACACCCACCGGAATCCCTATACACCAGAATCCCAGGAGGTTCAGCAACATGGGAGACCGGGTGTCCCCGACCCCTCTCAGCACACCCGAAGCCACCACCTGGAGCCCGTCGAAGACCTGAAAGACCCCCGCGAGGGGGATGAGGGTCACTGCGAGGGCCAGGACCATTTCGTCGCTGGAGTAGGCCTGGGCCACGAAGCCGGGAAGCAGGATGAAGACGACGGCGGTGACGGCCATGAACCCCATCCCAAGGAGGAGGCCGGCTCCCGCGGCCCGCCGGGCTCCTCCGGGATCCCCCCGGCCGACCCCCTGCCCCACCAGAACCGCGGTGGCCTGGGAGATCCCCAGCGGCACCATGAAGGTGAGGGAGGCAAGGTTCAGGGCCACCTGGTGCCCCGCCATGGCCACGGTCCCGAGCCATCCCATCAGAAGGCCTGTCGTTCCGAAGGCCCCGTACTCGAGACCGAACTGGACCCCGATGGGACTACCCAACCGGATCATCCTCAACAGGGGACGGGGGTGGAGGGCCTCTCGCCGCAAGGGCCGGACGTATGTCTCCAGGAGGGGCCAGGAGAACACCAGAAGTCCCAGGAACATGAGCCAGCGTGAGAGGCTCGACGCCCATCCGGATCCCACGGCACCGAGCTCCGGCAAGCCCCACCGCCCGAAGATGAGTACCCAGTTGAACAGGAGATTGGCCAGGTTCGCCAGAAGGATGGCGACCACGATGGGAGCCACCCGCCCCATGGCCTGAAGAGTCTGCCGGAATACGATGAAGGCGAGGAACGGGAAGACACCCGGGATGGCCGCGACGGCGTATCCCGCGGCTACCGGAACCACATCCGTGGGCTGGCGAAGGAGCCCGAGAAACACCTCCCCGGGAACCAGCGCCGCGGCGGCGGGGACGCCGAGGAGGAGCGCCAGGATCCATCCCCGCTGAAGGGCTCGGCTGACGGCGGGGTGATCCCCAGCTCCCACGGCCTGGGAGACCAGGGGGTCCAGGGCCATGAGGAGGCCCATGGGAAAGACGATGGCCGTGAAGAAGTAGAGGTTCCCCAGCGCCACTGCGGCGAGGTCCCGGGCGGAATAGTGGCCGACCATTACGGTGTCCACCACCCCCATTGCCATCATCCCCACCTGCACCACCACCACCGGAAGGGCCAGAGAGAGGACCCCACGGACGTCTCGAGGGGTCGGGAGCCGTGTCGGGGACCGTCTACGCTCCGGCCGGCCTGCCTCAGGAGTCATGGCCGGGGCCATGGGACAGACCCTCCGAGCCCGTTCTGCCCATGCGCCGGACCAGCTCCGGGGTCAGTGGCCGGCGGCCGGCGAAACCCCCGTCTATCTCGTGCCAGGCCTGGATCTCCGGCTCCTGAGCCTGCCAGCAAAGAAAGACCCACCGACCGTCGAGCTGGGTGGGAAAGTCCAGAAGTCCGTGCTCCAGACCGCCCTGCGGGAAACGAACCCCCAGCTCGAGGATCTCCTCCCGAATCAACCGTTCGATCTCCTCCACCGCCCCACCGATGGCCCGCCGGCGCCGCCGGAACTCCCGATTGTCGGGGTTCTCGGGACGCGCCACCATCTGACCCCAGATGACGTCCAGGATCTTGAGCTGGTCCGTCTCGTTCGCCACGACACCCCGCAACTCCTGGATCTGTCTCAGGACCTCCCGAAGATGCGGAAGGAGGGCGTTGGCCTCGCCGACGGTGAAGACTCTGCGTCTCACGGGTGGTTCATCGCTCGCGGGGATCCCTGACTCCCTCAGCCCGCCTGCGCCTCCAGCAGGGCTTGGATCTCCTGGTGTCCCTTCACCTCCGCCATCTGGGCGGGGGTGCGGTTGTCGTCACTCACTGCCTGTGGCGATGCCCCGTGGGCGAGGAGGAGGTCCACCACCTCCCTCTTACCCTGTGCCGCCGCCTGATGTAAGGGAGTCCAACCCCCTGCCTGGGCCACGTTGGGGTCCGCACCCCTCTCCAGCAACAAACGGCAGAGGAGGGACGATCGCTCCCTGTCACGGTGGGCCGCGGCGCTGTGAATCGGGCACACTTTTGCTGGATTGGAGGCCGGTGCGTTGGGGTCGGCCCCGGCATCGAGCAGAATCTCGGCGGCCTCGAAACGCCCGAAGAAGGACGCCAGGCCCAGGGGGCCGAATCCGTCCGGAGCGACGGCGTTGGCCAGGTCCCTGGACCGACCGAGATGGCCGTTGAGGGATTCCAGGTCTCCCAGGGCCGCCGCTTCGAAGAGGTCCAGCTCCGGGGCGAGCTCCCGGACGAGCCCCGCCAGCTCCTCGTGGCCGAAGTAGAGGGCCAGGAGAATCGGAGTACGACCCTCCGGGTCCCTTGCCTTGATCAAACCCGGTTCCTCGCTCAGGAGGGCCTTCACGCGAAAGGCATCGTTTCCGATGATAGCCTGAATGAGCTGCTGCTGTCGTTGTTTCACCCTGGAGATCCTCATCGAAAGACTGGGACTGACCGCGGAGGGCCAATCTACGCCCCCGGCCAGCCGCTTTCCACCGCCAGGCGTCCAGGGATCGTGACAGGGAGACGGGTATCCCCTATCGTTACGGCGATTCTGAATCCTGAGAAGCCGAGGTCAGTGAATGTTCTATGATCAGGGGTGCTTCGGCCGGGTTGATCTCGGCCCCCTTCCGGAGGACGTGGCTGAACGACTCAGCCAGGTCCCTGGAGAGTGGCTCGAGTATGACCCTCCCTTGGGCGCTATCGTGGTGCGGCATGTCGAACCCACCTCCGCCCATCACCTTCCTGCCATCGCCTGTGAGCTCGTTCGCCTCTTCGCTGAGATCCCGCCGGAGCTCCATGAGGGCATACCGGGAGGTGCTCTGTTCGTTCAAACCGAGGAGGAGCATGGGCAGCTCATCAGGGTTCGGGTGGAGGCCGGCGGTGCGATCCACCTCCGGTGGGCTCACCCGAGCTTCAGGCAGGCCACGCGACGACCCTACGGAGGCGGATCCGAGTTTCTCATCGATCCCGAAGTGCAGCGTTTGAACGGCACCGTCCAGTTCAGGGCGGACGCCCCCGAGGAGGCGGCGGAGGCCCTCCAGAAGCTTGCCGATACCTTCGAGGGACTCTATCCGGAGGGGGACTGCGTCTCCAGGGTCATCGACCAGGACACG
>JASFRP010000624.1:0-3169 GCA_050114895.1 Gemmatimonadota bacterium | reverse complement strand
TCTCTGTTGGGGCGTCTTCAGTCGGTTCTGGGATTGCTGGTGCTGGGGCTCCTGGCTTGGGGTTTCAGCGTGGACCGGAAGAACCTCGCGTGGCGGGTGATCCTCTGGGGGGTGGGCCTTCAGCTGGCTTTCGCCCTCTTCATCCTGAAGACGCCGATGGGGAGCTACCTCTTCGAATGGCTCAATACCGTGGTGGTCTCCCTGCTGGGATTCACGGTGGAGGGTGCCAGGTTCGTCTTCGGGGACCTGGTCTATAACAACGTTCCCGTCGGCCTCGGAGAGGCCGGAACCAGCGCCCCCATCCAGGAAGTCCCGGGGCAGGTCGCCCGGACGGGTGCATCCTTCGCCTTCAACGTGCTTCCCACCATCATCTTCTTCTCCTCACTCATGACCGTTCTCTACCACATGGGCGTTATGCAGCGGGTCGTCCGGGGAGTCGCATGGGTGATGCAGAAGACCATGAAGACCTCGGGGGCCGAGACCCTCTCGGCGGCGGGGAACATCTTCGTGGGCCAGACCGAAGCGCCCCTCCTCATCCGGCCGTTTGTCGAGAGAATGACGATGTCGGAGCTCAACGCCGTCATGACGGGTGGGTTCGCCACGGTGGCGGGGGGGGTCATGGCCGCCTACGTGGGAATGCTCGTGGCCTACTTTCCGGATATCGCCGGCCACCTCATGGCCGCCTCCGTCATGTCGGCCCCGGCGGCCCTGGTGATGGCCAAGCTCATGTACCCGGAGGATGGAGAGCCGGTAACGAAGGGGGGCCTGAAGCTGGAGCTGGAACGCCCTGACGTGAACGTCATCGATGCCGCTGCACGGGGAGCGTCCGACGGCCTGGGTCTGGCCCTCAACGTGGGAGCCATGCTACTGGCCTTCATCGCTCTCATCTCCCTCCTGAATGCCCTGATCTCCTGGGGGGGAGGGCTGGTGGGGCTGGACGGTCTCTCCCTGGAGACGATCCTGGGGTGGGTCCTCGCTCCCCTCGCCTGGCTTATGGGGGTGCCCTGGACGGACGCCGTGACGGTGGGGTCCCTCATGGGCATGAAGACCGTCCTGAACGAGTTCGTGGCCTACCTCCAGCTCTCGTCCATCCTCCAGGTGGGAGCGGCTCTTCAGCCCCGCTCCGTGGTCATCGCCATCTATGCCCTTTCCGGGTTCGCAAACTTCTCTTCCATCGCGATTCAGCTGGGGGGCATAGGACCTATGGCTCCCTCTCGTCGCCACGACCTTTCTCGGGTCGGCCTCCGAGCCATGGTCGCCGGGTCCCTTGCCGCCTTCATGACGGCGACCATCGCCGGGATGCTCCTGTGACGAGCATACCGCGGCCCACCGCATTCTCCGTCGAGGAGGCGCTGGAGACCTTGGAGGCCCGTTTCCCGGCCTCCCCGGAGCTCCTGGTGGTCCTGGGCTCCGGCCTCGGTGACGTCGTGAAGCGGGTCTCCGATGCCGTCTCCGTGCCCTTTCAGGAGATCCCCGGCTTCCCCGATCCCGGCGTGACGGGACATGCGGGACGTCTGGTCTTCGGGGAGTTGGAAGGTCGACGGGTCCTCCTCCAGGCCGGGCGTTTCCACTGCTACGAGGGGCAGCCGGCCGATCTGGTGGCGGCGCCGGTGCGGTTGGCGGCGAGACTGGGGGCAGGGATCGTGATCCTGACCAACGCCGCCGGAGGGATCGCGCCTCATCTGGTCCCGGGTTCCATCATGCTCATCTCAGACCATCTGAACCTCATGGGCCGAAGCCCCCTGACCGGAGAGGTGCACGGGGAGGAGGCTCGGAGCCATGATCTGGCCGCTCCGTACGATCCGGTCTTCCAGACCCAGGCTCTGGAGCTGGCTGAAGAGCTCGGGATCCCCCTTTCCCGGGGCGTCTACGCCGGCGTCCTGGGGCCCAGCTACGAGACACCGGCGGAGATTCGCTTCCTGGTGCGGGCCGGTGCCCACGCGGTGGGCATGTCCACCGTTCCGGAAGCGGTCACGGCCGTGGCGCTGGGGCTCCGGGTCCTGGGGTTCTCACTGATTACCAACCGGGCCGCCGGGCTCGGAGGGGGAGTTTTGAGCCATTCTGAGGTACTGGAGGTGGGCCGCACGTCCGGCGGCGCGCTGGAGCGCCTCCTGCGGGCCTTCATTCGGGGTCTGGCGGGCTAGGTGGAGAGGGAGATCCTCAGAATGCCGTCTCCAACCCCGGAAGGTAGTCGGTTCCGGCAAAGTGATTCACGGGCCCATGGCCCCCTCCCAGCCCCGGGGCGGTGCTGATGGCCCTGGCCACGAAATCCACGGCGTGGTCCACAGCCTCGTGGAGGGGAAGCCCTCGAGCCAGCGCGGCGGTTGCGGCTGCGGAGAGCGTGCACCCGGTCCCGTGGGTGTGGGGTGTCTCCATGCGGAGGCGTTTCCAGATCCACTCCTCCGAGCCGTTCCAGAGGAGGTCCACGGCCTCACCCTTGCCCAGGTGTCCCCCTTTCACCAGGGCGGCGCCGGCTCCCATCTCAACCAGCCGCCGGGCGGAAGATCGCATCTCCTCCAGGGTCCCGACGGGCTCACCGGTCAGAATCCCGGCCTCGTGTAGATTGGGGGTCACCAGGGTGGCCAGGGGGAGCAGCTCCTCCACCAGGGCCGTCTCGGCGTTTGCATCCAGGAGGCGATCTCCGCTCGTGGACACCATGACAGGGTCAAGCACGTAGCGTGGGAGCTCGTGCTCCCGGATGGCACGAGCCACCGTCTTGACCAGGGCCTGGGTGGCGAGCATTCCGGTCTTGAACCCCGCGGGAGGCAGATCGACGGCCACGGCGTCGATCTGGGCCCTGACCACGTCCAGGGGAACGGCATGAATGGCGGTGACCCCCAGCGTGTTCTGCGCCGTGACGGCGGTCAGAGCGGAGGTTCCGAAGACCCCGAAGGCGTGGAATGTCTTCAGATCGGCCTGGATTCCGGCCCCGCCACCGCTGTCGGAGCCCGCGATGGTGAGGGCGATGGGCACGTGAGGCATGTTCATGGTCACATCTCGACTTCCATGGTTCGTCCCAGCCGAGCCTTTCCGAACGCTGGTGAAACTGGAAGTATAGGGTACCCTTCCGGGAGGTGGAACCGGAGCAGGCTCCGCCAGGGAGGACCGGACCCCCGGGGTGTCGTTCCCGGGATACCTGAGGAGGTTCCTGGACGCCAATGGGCATAAG
>JASFRP010000623.1:0-3173 GCA_050114895.1 Gemmatimonadota bacterium | reverse complement strand
TCAGAGACCCGATGCGCTTAGTCAAGGAAGGGGTGCCAGATAACGCTGGATCCGGGACTCCCACCGTGGCCCCGCCCGACCCCCGTGATAAACCTCAATCCTCGCGGGGTTCGCCGTTGACACCGAAGAGACCGGGACCGAAGATGTTGGAATAGAGCATCCTGACGGGTGAGTCATCCCGGAAGCCGGTGTGAATCCGGCGCGGCCCCGCCACTGTGAAAGGCCCGAGAGACCCTCGGAACGCCGACTGCATCCAGCCACTGGACCCGTCATGGTCCGGGAAGGCAAGTCCGGCGGCCTTGAGCCAGGAGACCTGACCCACCCCGTGCCCACGTCGACGCCTCCGTGGGGGGGCTGGGGACGAAAGCAGTCCTTCTTCCCGAACCCCTGACCCTCCTCGGAAGGGAAAGGGGTTTTCTCATGGATCGGACCCGCGAGGGACGGGCCCACCTTCGGACGTCAGCCGCCTGGCCCATTCTCATCTCATTCGTATCCCATCTTCTTACTCCCGCGTCTGCCCCAGGGCAGATTCAGCCCATCGAACTGGAGGGCTTGATCATCACCGGGACGCCGGTGCCCCGCGCGGTGGGGACCGAGGCGGCCCACGTTACCATCCTGGAAGGAGACGAGCTCCGAGCCCGGGGGCTCGCCAGAGTCACCGAAGCCCTGGCGGAGGTTCCCGGCCTGGCGGTGGTTCAGGCCGGATCGTACGGGAGCGTCACCTCCACCTTCTTCCGTGGAGCCGAGGCGGATCACGTAAAGGTTCTGGTGGATGGCGTCGAGGTGAATCAGAATGGCGGCAGCATCGACCTTTCGGGGCTGCTTCTTTCGGATGTGGAGCGGATCGAGGTGGCTCGGGGTCCGGCCTCGGCACTCTACGGCTCCGATGCCATGGCGGGGGTGATCAACATTCTCACACGTCGGGGAAAGGGCGCGCCCCAGCTCTCCCTGGCGGCGCGGGGAGGCTCCTACGGACGTCAGGAGTGGTCTGCGGACCTCCACGGCGGCTCGGCCGACACCAGCTACTCTCTCTCGGTGGGAGAGGTATCCTCCGACGGGATCCTGGCCTTCAACAACCAGTTCAAGTCCACGAACCTGTCCGGGTCCTTCTTCACATCCCCGGATCAGGTGACCCGTATCAGTTTCTCCGGGCGCGTTGGGAAGCGGGATTACCACTATCCAACGGACGAATCGGGAAACGTCGTCGACCGGAATGCGTTCACCTACGGAGATGACGTGGCCCTCGGCGTTGAAGCCATCCGGATGCTGACGGAGCGATTCGAGCTCGCGGGTGCGGTGCGGCGCTACGCCTGGGATGGTGGATCCGACGATCAGCCGGATGGCCCTGCTGATCACCAGGGGTATTTCGGGTTCACGAGTCTCGATTCTTTCAGGCGCACGTCTGGAGACCTGCGGGGGAACCTCTGGCTGACGGGCGGCGCCGTCCTCACCACAGGGGTGGAGCTGGAACAGGAAGACCAGCGCTCCTTTTCGGAGTCTCTGAGCGAGTACGGCCCGTCCTCCGGGCAGAGCGAATATGAGCGATCCAACCTGGGGTACTACGCCTATCTCTCTGCCGAAGGCACAAGGTGGTCCTGGAGCGCCGGCGCCCGAGTGGAGGACAACCAGCAGTACGGGAGCTTCTTCACCTATCAGCTCGGGGGGTCCTACGTCTATTCCCGGACCCACACCCGTCTCAGAGGTAGCCTGGGCAAGGGGTTCAAGGAGCCCACCTTCTTCGAGACTTCGGCCACGGGCTTTACCATGGGGAATCCGGACTTGGATCCGGAGCGGTCCCAGGTATGGGAAGTGGGGGTGGAACAGCGGCTCGAAGGAACGGGGGCCGAGGTCTCACTCACCTGGTTCCAACAGTCCCTTCAGGATCTCATCCAGTACACTTACCTCCCGCCGGAGCCGGGGGGGGCGAACTTCTACAACGTGGCTGAGGCTCGCAGCCGGGGCCTGGAGTTGATGGCACAGGTACCGGTGGGGGCCTTCCGCATCACCGGCGGCTATACTTATCTGGACACGGAGGTTCTGGAGGCGGGATTCGATGAAGGAGGGGGTGCGGTGTTCGTGAAAGGCGAACCCCTCATCCGCCGCCCGGGACACCAGATAAGCCTGGCGGCGGCCCTGGCCCTTCGAGGGGGACACCTCGCTGGGAACGTCAGGTGGGTGGGTTCCCGGTCCGACCGGGACTTCTCCGGGGGATCGGCTGTGCCGGTGGAGCTGCCCGGATATCTTCTCATCGGGCTGGGAGGGGAGATCAACCTCCTGGCCGCGGCCGGCCGGTGGCCGGCGCTGGACCTTCAGCTTCGCATCGAGAACCTGCTGGACCAGGATTATCAGGAGGTGTTCGGATACCGGGCGCCGGGGAGAGCTTTCCTTCTGGGTGGCAAAGTCCGCATGGGTGGAGGAGGCTGACGCGAGGGAGGGGGTCTGCCTCCACCGTGACCTGGGGAGTCTTGCCGCCCCCGAGGATCTCAACGGATATCGCCTGGTGGTCCTGCGCCCGTTTGGAACCATGAAACCCGGATGACGATGCCATGAAGGCCATCAGCTTCGACGTGAGTATTCCGCGGTACCTTCTGGGGAAATCCCTGGGCGGTCTCACCTCGGCTGTCACTTTCGGAGCCCTCAGCGGCCTTCGTCTGAAGGAGATGCCGGAGCCGGTCCTACCGGGTCCCGATTGGGTTCGCCTGGAGGTGCTGGCCGCTGGGATCTGCGGCACGGACCTCTCCACCCTGACTTTCGGGGCAAGCCCTGCCATGGAGCCCTTCGGGTCCTTTCCCACCGTCCTGGGACATGAGATTCTGGCGACGGTGCTGGAGGTGGGCCCGCAGGTAAGAGGGGTGGAGGTGGGACAGCGAGTGACCGTGGACCCTCTTGTCTCTTGCGCTGTTCGAGGGATCGAACATGGTGCGATGTGCCCATCCTGTCGGCAGGGACGCCCCGCCACCTGCGCGCAGGCCGGGGAGGAGGGGCCGATTCTGCTCCCAGGGGGGCCCCTGGCCCCTGGGGTCACCATCGGCTTCCACCGGGACCTCCCGGGCGGGTGGGGTGAGCTGATGGTGGCGCACGAAAGCCAGCTCTTTCCTGTGCCGGACGATCTCCCGGACAACACGGCGGTCCTCATGGAGCCCCTTTCCATTTCCCTCCACGCGGTCCTGGGC
>JASFRP010000622.1:0-3179 GCA_050114895.1 Gemmatimonadota bacterium | reverse complement strand
GTCGGGCTGCCCGATCCCCCCAGATCAGTCCCTCCAGGAGGGAGGTGCTGGCCAATCGGTTTGCCCCGTGAACTCCGGTACAGGAGACTTCCCCGATGGCATACAGGCACTGGATGGAGCTCTGCCCCCACAGATCCACCAGCACGCCTCCGCAGAAGTAGTGGGCCGCCGGAACTACCGGGATGGGCCGGGCGGTGATGTCGATGCCCAGCTCCAGGCAGCGGGCGTGGATCCCGGGGAAGCGGGATCGGATGGCCTCCGGACTCATCTTGGTGGAGATGTCGAGCAAGACGTGGGAGTAGCCGTTCTCGAGCATCTCCCAGTAGATGGCTCGAGCCACCACGTCTCGTGGAGCCAGCTCCTTCCACTCGGGATCGTAGCGATGCATGAACGGCTCTTCGTCCGGAGTGAGGAGCACCGCCCCCTCTCCCCGCATGGCCTCGCTGATGAGGAACTTCGTCACCCCGGGCATGTGGACGGCGGTGGGATGAAACTGGACGTACTCGGCGTTCTCCACCCGAGCTCCCGCCCGATGAGCCATGGCGAGGCCGTCTCCCCTGGCGCCCGCCGGATTGCTCGTATTCAGGAAGATCTGGCCCAGCCCGCCTGTGGCCAGAACCGTCTCCCCTGCGAGCATCGGGAGCGTTGCCTTTCGGGCCTGGTCGTACACGTAGGCTCCGTGACACACCACGGGTTCGTAGACTGCCATGGGGTCCAGGGCGTGGTGGGGGAATGTGATCAGGTCCACCGCCGTATGGTCCGTCAGCAGCTCCACGTTGGGTTTGGACAGAAGCTGCCCGATGAGGGCCTGCATGATGGCCTTCCCCGCCATGTCCCCGACGTGGAGGATTCTCCGCTGCGAGTGTGCGGCCTCGAGCCCGAACATCAACGCCCCGGTCTCGTCACGATCGAAGGGCACCTTTGCCTCGTCGATGAGGACATCCCGCACCACACGGGGGCCTTCTTCTGCGAGGAGCTCCACTGCCGGCGGGTAGCAGAGCCCGTCCCCGGCCCTGTGCACGTCCTCGATCAGGAGCTCTGCCGTGTCCCCGGGTCCCCGACCCACGATCCCTCCCTGGGCGTAGTGAGATTTCGATTCCGTCGGTTTCGGAGCCCGGGTGATGACGGTGATCTTTCGTTCGCCGTCCTCCGCCAGGCGCAGGGCTGCCGTGGCGCCGGCGATGCCACTTCCGATGATGAGTACGTCGGTGTGCATGGCTCATCCATTCTCGGGAAGGCTTCGGGACCTGAAACCGCTTCGTTCTAGGCCCCCGTGGACTTCGTGGGCGCCTGGGGTAGGGGAACCGTGACGGCGCTTCCGGGCTGAAGGATAGGGATTCCCATCGTCCTTTGGTAGGAACCGGACGGAGCTCATGTCCCTCCCCGCCTCCGGAGCTACCGGCGGCACGCTCCCAGGATCATCCTGTCGGCACTCCTCTCATCGTTGATGATCCGGTAAAACCCCTCGATGTAGTCGCGGGCCACACGAGCGTTGTCCTCCCTGAGGCCAGGTTGAGACCGAATCAACTCGAGGATCCGGGGATGTAGGTCGTTAAAGCGAGAGAAGAGGGACGGGTAGTCGATGCGGTCCGAGCAGATGCCCCAGAAGAGGCGCTCCCTCACGGAGGAGATGCGCTGCGCCAGTGCCGGATTGGGCCCCGCGTAGGGAGCATCCACGAACCCGGAGAAGTCGAAATCATAGGGGATGGGAAAGTAGTTCCACCCGATACGGATGAGCTTCACGTTGTGGAAGCGCACCAGAGACCAGTCCGTGTTCCCGATCATGAACTGGAAGAGATACATGAGGCCGGCTTGCTCCGGAGCGAAATCGTCCGGGTTGGCCGCCGGGACCTCCAGCATCTCACCCCCCAGGCGGTCGGCCAGGTGGTCTTCGTCCTCGATGAGAAAGCCGACACGGGATATCGGGTCTTGTTTTCCGCTCGTGTCCCGGTAGGTGATGAGGGCCAGTTGAACGCGAAAGCTGATATCGGTGAGGAGGTCATAAATCCGATAGGCCAGGTATTCCTCCAGGACGTTCTGTTCGTAGCTGTCCCAATCCCGGCAATGGGTCACGAGCTTGAGCTTGTCCTGGCCCTCCAGGGCCGTACCCCCCACGGAATCCACCGGGAACTTCAGGCGGAGAGGGGGAAAGGGGCAGATGTGGGCCTGGAGACGGAAATTTCCTCGGGTCCTCAGCTTGATGGGGAAGGACACCTCACCGCCGCTGCCCATGAGGATCATTCGTCCCGGCCGCTCTTCACTCTCCTCCTCCCTGTCCCTCCGTAGCTGGTCGAAGTCCGCCTCGAGGGTGAAGACCAGTGGTTCCCCGGACGCGAAGATCTCCTTCGGCCCGTCCCGTCTTCCTTCTTCCCAGGCCAGCAGGGTGGACTGCCGGACGGCGTCCGACCAGCCGGGCGGGCCGCCTCCCGGCGTGCCGGTCCCGCACGCCACGGTAGAGGAGCAAAGCAGGAATGAGGACGCCCATGCGAGTCTGCGCCGCATGGTCTGACTCCTGTGGGTTTCTTGAGATTCGAAATGGAAGGCGGAAGCCCCAGCACTACCCGCCCTGCAATCGAGGATCGGGCATGAGCCGCGGCTTCGCAAGAGAAAAGCGACCCGGAAGGGTCCCGTACGGTCCTCAGATTGCCGATCCGTATGAGATAAGCTACTCATCCTAGTTTCACGCCGGCACGCCTGTGGGTGGCTATTCCTGACGCGAAGTGACGCGACGGGCGAACGGCAGAGCGGCGGGCGCATCAGACCCATGGAGGCAGGTTGTGAAAGTCCTTTCCAGTGTGTGGCTCATAGGCGCTCTGGCCGCCATGGGCACGATCCTCACGCTCCGGGCTCAGGAGGGGGGACCGGCACCCCTGCAACCGGTGCCAGCCCCGGCTGTGTCCGCAGCCGCCCCTGTGGCGCCGGGCACCGTGGTGTCCGGGACCACCATCGCCATCGACAAGGCCATGCCGCCTCCCGCCTGGGTAGCTGCCGAGCGGACGCTGCTCGAGTCCAGCGGAGAGGTCGCGCAGGCGTATGCCGTGTCTCACTTCGATGCGGCTGGCCACGCCATTCGAACCGTGCCCCCAGCCTGGGGCGCCGGCGACGGGCCGGACGACATCATCAACAGGACCAAGGACTGGCCGCTGACCTACATCATGGGGGGGCCGGAGTCACTGGTC
>JASFRP010000621.1:0-3181 GCA_050114895.1 Gemmatimonadota bacterium | reverse complement strand
CGCCAGGGCTCTGAGCCCCGTCAGCCAGGCCCCCACAGCACCCTCCTCCAGACCGGCCAGAGCCGCGCCTACGCCTCCGCAGCGGGTGTGCCCTCCCACCACCACGTGCCTGACCCCCAGATTCAGGATCGCAAACTCCAGCACGGCCTGGACGTTGAGATCCCCCAGGGGAACCTGGTTGGCGATGTTCCGATGGATGAACAGCTCCCCCGGCCCCGTACCGATCATGTTGTTGAGACTCTTGCGACTGTCGGAACACCCGAAGAAGAGGAAGGGAGGGCGCTGTCCTTCCGCCAGCTTCAGGAAGAACTCCGGGTCCTGGGCCAGCTTCTCGGCCACCCAGGCCCGGTTCCTCTCCAGGAGCCTCGGGAAATCCGGCATGACCCCCGGACTCCGTCCCGCTAGTTAATCCACCCAACCCACCCGGGGCCCCGAACCACCCGGCCGGGCTTGGCGCCGGTGTGCTCCCCGTCCTTCACCACCACCTCACCGTTCACCAGGACGTACTCGACCCCCGTGGCATACTGGTGGGGCTCGGCGAAGGTCGCGTTGTCCGTGATAGTGGCGGGGTCGAAGACCACCACGTCGGCGAAGTACCCCGGGAGCAGGAGCCCCCGACGTCGGAGGTTGAGGTTGTTCGCCGGGAGCGAGGTCAGGCGCCGAATGGCTTCCTCCAGGGGAATCACATGCTCCTCCCGGACATATTTCCCCAGCAGGCGGGCGAAGGAGCCGTAGGCCCGGGGGTGGGGGTTGGAGAGGAGGAACACGCCCTCCGCCGCCGGGGCCCCGGCGTCCGAGCAGAAGCTCATCCAGGGGAGGGCGATCTTCTTCTTCACGTTCTCCTCCGACATGATGAAGTAGACGGTGCCCACCCTGCTCTGGTCCTGCCACACCAGGTCCATGGCGGTGACCTCCGGGGAAGTCCCTCGCATCTCGGCTACCTCCGCCAGGGTCTTCCCCGTCAGATACTTGAGGGAGTCCTGCTTGAACTCCACCAGGAGGACGTTCTCGGCTCCACCGGCTGCCAGGTAGAGGTTCTCCCACTCGTTCGTCGGGGTGGCCATCTCCCGGGCGATCCGCCGGCGGGCCGAGGGATCCTGTAGCCGGGCATACCACGCTTCCGGCCCTCCTTCCTGGGACCAGGGCGGCATCGCGGCATCCAGCCCCGTGGCTCCGGCAGTGTAGGTGTACATGTCCGCGGTGATCTGGAGACCTTCACCCCAGGCCTCCCGGACCCGCTGTATGACCTGATCCATCTTGTCCCAGTTCTCTTCCCCGGCGGCCTTCAGATGGTAGATCTCGCCGGCCACTCCGGCTTCACGGGATATGGTGATGAGCTCTTCCAGCGCCTCCAGGAGCTGGTTGCCTTCGCTGCGGAGGTGAGAGATGTAGATCCCACCGTGCTCCCCCGCGGCACTCGCCAGGGCGATGAGCTCGGGGGTGTCGGCGAAGTTGCCGGGCGTGTAGATGAGGGCCGAGGCCACTCCCAGGGCCCCCTCCTCCATGGCCCCCCTCACGATCTCCTGCATCCGCTCCAGCTCGTCCGGGGTGGGGGCCCTGTCCTCGAACCCCAGGACGTTGATGCGGGGGGTGGTGGCGCCCACGAAGGAGGCCACGTTGGGGGAGACGCCCCGGGACTCCAGGTACTCCAGGTATTCACCCAGCGTGGTCCATTCGATCTCGTACTTGATGTCCCCCTGCTGGCTCTCGGCCCAGTCCTTCAGGGAGTCCGGGATCGGTCCCATGCTGGTCCCCTCCCCCATGACCTCCAGCGTCACACCCTGGAGGATGTCGCTCATAGCCCTGCCGTCCTCGATCATCGTCTCGGTGGCCCAGCTCATGAGGTTGATGAACCCCGGGGACACGGCCATCCCCGTACCGTCGATCTCCTGGAGCCCCCGTGCCCGTCCGATCCTCCCCACCGCCACGATGGAGTCTCCGGAAATGGCCAGGTCCCCCACGACAGGCGGACCCCCGTTCCCGTCGTAGAGCGTTCCACCCCTGATGACCACGTCGTATTCCTGGGTCGGGCCACAACCCCAGGACAGCGTCAGGAGGGCGAGGATGATCCCGATTCGGCTTCGGGCAGGGCTCGAGAGTCGGGGACGAGGCGACATGGTGTTCTCCATTTGAGGGAAGGTCTCCCAGGCTCAGTCCGCCAGGGACCGGGCGACGAGGACCATGAGCTCCTCCACTGGCTTGAGGTCGTGCAGGTGCTCCACGACCACCGCCGGGTCCAGAGCGATGTGAGGGTGAAGGAGGGCATTCCGGAACCCGGGGAGGAGGGAAAGATCCTCCACCAGATCCGAGTCTACCTCCGGCCGAACCGCGAGGTTCCGTATGGCCTCCGAGTAATCGGAGAAGGGAAGCCTGCGCCTGACCGAGAGCTCCGCCGCGATGTCGATGACCAGCTGGGCCACGGTGAGGAGGGTATACCGAACGTCATTGTAGAGGCTGAGGTCGGCCTCCAGGTCGTGACCACTCTCTGCCCGGGGCTGGAGCTGATACAGATGGTCCAGAAGCCCCCTGAGGTCTTCCAGACGCTGCTGAAGAAAGGGCCGGGGGCGAACCTCGAACAGGGGTCGGGCTCCTCCGGTGGGGAACAGCTCCGTGTCGGCTGCCTGAAGCTGCACGTCCCGGACAAAGGCGTGGTCCGCCCCCGGATCGCTGCAGAAGACCCGAGGCCACCCGGTCACGACCTTCCGGCCCAGCGTCGGGGATGCGTCGTTGAGGATCACCAGGTCCACGTGGTCGTCACGGAGGGCGTGGGCCACGTCGGGTGCCAGATCGAGGCGAAGCTGAGCCCTGGCTTTCCGGTCGGGATACAGGTGCGGGTCCACAAGGACAGCGACGTCCAGGTCGCTGTCCCGAGCGGTCCCCTCATCACCTCTTTCCGAGTAGAGATAGACGGACAGGATCCCTTTCGGGGCCTTCTCTTCGAGGTAGATGCGGAGTGATCTCTCAGGATCGTTCCTCACACCGTCTCCGGGGTATTCCGTGGGGATCCAGGGGTCACCGTTCGAGTGGCTTTCACCTGGCCCCGACGGAGTCCAGAGAAGATGTACCGCGGGCCATGGCCAGGCAAGAAAAGACTCCCGAGTCCCGGGGCCTGAAGGAGGGCCGTGCTCCGGAAAGCGCGGGCTGCGAGCCCGGGAGTGGTGCCCACCATCGCCCCGTGGGG
>JASFRP010000620.1:0-3191 GCA_050114895.1 Gemmatimonadota bacterium | reverse complement strand
CGGAACCGGGGTCCTTCTGGAGTTGCTCCGGTCACTGGGTCGCGGCGCAAGTCGTCCCACTGATCAAGGGGCCTGACGAAGGAACATCCAACTCAGCGGTGAAACGGATCGACGGGCTCCCTCGAGCCCGCCCGTGAAAAAGGAGAGAAACGATGCAAGAGAAGACGTACGGTGGCGCTACGCTCACCGTAGATGCCGACGGATTCCTTACCGACCCCGGCCAATGGACCCGGGAGATCGCGGAGGATCTGGCGGCCGAAGCAGGGATCACGCTCACCGACCGCCATTGGGTGGTCCTGGACTTCGTCAGGAAGGATTCGGAGGACCAGGGAGAGCCGCCGGGCGTCCGGCGTATCACGAAGCTCACCGACGTGTCCATGAAGGAAATGTATCAACTCTTCCCCAAGGGCCCCGGGATCCTGGCGTCGAAGCTGGCCGGATACGGAAAGCCCCAGGGGTGCGTCTGAGGGGGAGAACATCACATGAGTGACAACGGAAACGATCACGGCATGCCCAGGAAGGTCGCCATCATCTGCTCCAAGGGGAGCCTCGACATGGCGTATCCGGGGCTGATCCTGGCCAACGCGGCTCGGATGATGGGCATCGAGGCCATGGTCTTCTTCACGTTCTGGGGCCTGGACATCGTCACCGAGAAGAAGGTGGACAAGCTCAAGGCCGGGATGGTGGGGAACCCGTCGGCTCCCATCCCCCACATGGTGGCGGGCCTTCCCGGCATGGAGGGCTTCGCGACGAAGATGATGAAGAAGAAGATCCAGGGGTTGGACATCCCGGATATCAGAGAGCTTCTGGAGACCCTGGACGCTGCCGGCGCCGATCTCTACGCCTGCAAGATGGCCATGGACATGTTCGGCTTGCAGCGGGAAGACCTGATCGAAGAGGTGAAGGACGTCATCGGGGCGATGGATTTCTTCCAGCACGCTGAAGGAGCACAGACGTTCTTCGTCTAGCTAACGGACAATGAAAGGTCACCGCGGGGTCCTGACGCGGAGGTCCCGGCTTCTCCTCTCTGCCTTGGCCCTGGCCAGCGTTATGGCCACGGCGGAGGGGGCGGCCGGGCAAGAGGTGGAGGCCGGCTGGAGATTCACGTCTTCGGCCCTGGCCTCCCTGTGGTTCCACGGGATGGCCTCGGTTGATCCATTCGGCCCCGGCCCCAACCCCCTGTACGACCCGGCCTACCCAGGGGAGATTCGGCGCCGGAAGACCGAAGCCGGCATTGGATCCACATCCCTGGACCGGCGCGCAGGCTATTTCCGGAACGCCTTCCGGCGTGATCCGGCCTTCGAGGTCTTCCACTTTCTCCCCCTCTACTTCACCCAGGCCGGCCGTACCGAGGTGTTGTCGGCGCTGGAGATCCTGGCGGAGACGGAAGAGGGGATTCCGGGGGGAGTCACCACACGATCTGCATTCGGTGTGGCGGCCGCAGGGGCCTCCTTGCAGACGCCGACCCAACGAGGAGTGCTTGGAGAGTTCGTCCAGGTCCTCCAGGAGGAGTGGGTCGAGTTCTACCAGTCCCATTGGCAGCGGACCTCCGAACAACGCCGTGCAGCCCAAGAGACGCTCCAGGCCCTTTGGGTCGGGGAATTTCAACCGGCCCTGGCCTCTCCGCTCCAGACCATGGGGTTCTCGGGCGGAACGGTCATCCTCGCCCAGCCCATCGGAGCGGAGGGACGGATCTTCAGTGGGTCGTCTCGGAGTAGCTCGGACAATGTTCTGGTGATCTCGACCCCTACAGAGCCTGGAGAGGCCCGTTTCGCGGCATATGCCATGCTTCGAGAAATGTCCTTCCCACTGGTTCGCCGAGTCATGGCGGAGGTCGGCGGGAGGACGGTGGATCCGAACGAGGAGGAGAAGGTGGCGGCGTACGCAGCCGTCCAGGTCGGGGCCCTCCTCCTGGAACGATACCTTCCCGACCGCCTGCCGGACTATCGACGATTCTTCCTTTCAAGAGCCGTTTCTTCCTTGCCCGCCGGCCCCACCGGGTCGGCGATCGATGCGGCGTTCCAGAGTGCATTCCCCCTGGCCGCCACCCTCAAAGTGGCTCTGAGGGAAGAACTATTCTCCACGAACCAAGACGGAGTCAGAGAGTGAAACACTCGTATCTGGGCGTAGGCTTGGCCCTTTCCCTCGTTCTGGCGTGGGCTCCCGGGGCCTCTGCCACCGATGGGCATTTCCTTCATGGAGTCGGAGCGATCAACTCTGCCATGGGTGGGGTGGGCGTTGCCGGCGCCAGAGATGATATCCTGGGAGTTCTCTATCACAATCCTGCTGGTCTCATGGGATTGGATGGTCACCATGCGGCCTTCAGCATGGAGCTGTTCAAGCCCGATCGGACTCTTACGGCGACCGTGCCGACGCAACAAGGCCTCTTCACTGGATCCCAAGAGAGCAAGAGCGAGTTCGCCCCCATCCCGGCCTTCGGCTGGAGCTCGGCGATCATCGAGGACAAGCTCGTCGTCGGATTCGGCGGGCTGGGAATCGGCGGGTTCGGCGTCGACTACCGCCAAAACAACCTGCACCCCCTCCTGGCCCCCAAGACGCAAGGTGGGTTCGGGTCGGTGTACAGCAGCTTCTCCCTTCTGAAGGTCACACCGGCCGTCGCCTTCGCGCCCTCGGAAAAGGTCTGGATCGGTCTGGCGGCCAATGTCGACTGGGCGTCCCTGGCGGTGGATCCCTTCCCCGCCGCCCAGCCGGATGGATCGTTCTATCCCAGCGCCACGGCCGCCGATGTCGTCTTCGGGTTCGGCTTCCAGGCGGGGGTCATCTATCGGCTCACCGAGGCCCTGAACCTTGGATTCGCATACAGCAGCAAGCAGGTGTTCGACGAGTTCAACTGGAACAGTACCAACGCCAACCCCACCGATCCTGCGTTCGGAACCCACCGTGAGATCTCTTTTCAGATGGACGCTCCAGCCATCATCGCCGGTGGTGTCTCTTTCCAGGCCACGGATCGTCTCTTCCTGGCCGGGGACATCAAGCGATTTCAATACTCGTCCACCGATGGATTTGAGAAGTCCGGCTTCGGACCCACGGGCGCCGTGGAGGGATTCGGCTGGGACGATATCACGGTGGTGGCCGTGGGAAGCGAGTTTCAGGCTACCGACCGCATCGCCCTGCGAGCGGGATACAACCACTCCGGCAACCCCATCCCCGATGAAAACTCTTTCTTCAAC
>JASFRP010000619.1:0-3198 GCA_050114895.1 Gemmatimonadota bacterium | reverse complement strand
CTGGCAGGTCTTCGGCCCCACGTCGGTGTACAGCCCGAACTTCAGGCCCCGCTCGTGGACGTAATCCGCCAGGGCTTTCATGCCGAAAGGAAAACGCTCGGGATCCGGGACGATCCGGCCCTCGTCGTCCCGGTCCACCTGCCAGCAGTCGTCGATGACGACGTACCGGTACCCGACATCCCGCATCCCCCTTTCCACCATGGCGTCGGCCATCCCCCGGACCAGGCCATCGCTCACGTCACAGCCGAATCGGTTCCAGGTGTTGAACCCCATGGGTGGGGTGGGGGCCAACTCCACCCCCCGGGGGGATCTGAAGCTGCCCCCCTCGTCGGTTCCCGGCCCCACCGAGCAGGCCGCCTGGAAACCGAGAGCCGCCAGAAAGGCCAGGAGTTTCGGGACAGACCAGCATCCAACCCATTCGCGCTTCCTGACTCGACCTGAGGGGGAACCAGACATTCTCGACTCCCTGACGGATTGAACAAGGCGCACGCTGCTGGGAGCCACAATGGCTCGTCGGGCTGGCCTTTCGCCAGACCGTGAGCCAGGATTGGAGAACGGGCCCCCCTGGACGGCCGGTTCTCATTCGGACCCAGGTGCGCACCCGGGCCCCCGAAGACACGCGGGAAGGACGTCACCATGAGAATGCCGACATCGCTCTGCCTCACCCTCTGCTTCATCCTGCTTCCTCCGGTGCCCGTCAGTGGACAGGTCGCACAGGACTCTGTCGAGATCCGTGTCTCCCCGGTTCGGGGCCAGGTATACATGCTCGCGGCGCAAGGGGGGAACCTGGCCATCTTCCCGGGCCCCGACGGGACCTTCGTGGTGGACTCCGAGTATGCCGAGCACACGGAGAGGATCCTGGATACGATCCGGGACCTCGCCAGGGTCGGAGAGAATCCAGGGGGGGAGGGCGGAATGCCCGCCGCCGGCCCGCGGCGGGGACCCACAGTCCGTTTCCTTGTGAACACGCATTGGCATTTCGACCATACCGGCGGGAACCAGGGCTTCGCCCGGGCCGGTGCGCTCATCATCGCTCATGAAGCCGTGGCCAGGCTTCTGGCGGAGGACCAGGTGATGTCGGCCGGGGGCGGCCGTACCGTGCCGGCGGCGCCTCCCGAAGCCCGCCCCGTGGTCACCTTCAACGATCGGATGAACCTGGCCTGGAACGGAGATCTCATCCACCTGGTGCACATGCCCCCCGCCCACACCGACGGCGACGTGATCGTGCACTTCAGGGACGCCAACGTCATCCACATGGGCGACATCTACTTCAACGGGATGTACCCCTTCATCGACGTGGACGTCGGTGGCAACCTGGGAGGCATGATCCGGGCCGTGGAGGAGGTCCTGGACCACAGCACCGAGAACACCCTCTTCATTCCCGGCCACGGGCCGCTCTCCGATCGGGAAGGCCTCCAGTCCTACGCCGAGATGCTGCGCACCGTCCACGAACGGGTGGAATCCCTGGTGGCCCAGGGGAGGACCAGGGAGGAGGTGATCGCGGCAAGGCCAACGGCGGATCTGGACCCCATCTGGGTCAGGGTCCCGGGGTCGGAGGAGGCCGACTTCTTCGTGGGCCTGGTCTACGACGGGATGGTCAAACAGAGCTCGGGAGGTTAGGCTCCCGGGCCTTCTCACTCGAGCCCCGATCTTTCTCCCGGCATCCACCCTAGCCCTCGACCGAGCTCCACCGACGCCGCCTCGAACGGAGACGCCGACGAATGACCGACGCCAGCCAGGCCATCTTCAACGATCCCATGTCCGTGTTCGCCTTCCTGGCGACCCTCGTGGCTCTCATCTTCTGGCTCTCGGGGGTGAAGAGGTTCGAGAAGTTCTTCGATTACGTTCCACCGGTCATCTTCGTGTATTTCGTCCCCATGTTCGCCACCACGCTGGGGATCACCCCCATCTCATCGGCGGCGTACGAGTGGACCACGAGGTACTTCCTCCCCTTCGCCCTCTTCCTCCTGATGATATCCATCGACCTGAAGAGCGTGGCGAGGCTAGGTCCGACCGCCCTCTTCATGGTCACAGCCGGCACGGTGGGGATCATCATCGGGGGGCCCATCGCCCTGGCCGTCTTCGGAGGCTTCCTTCCCGACGACGCCTGGCAGGGTTTCGCCGCCCTCTCCGGAAGCTGGATCGGCGGGACCGCCAACATGGTGGCGGTGGCGGAGAGCGTGAACACTCCTGAGTCGGCCTTCGGCCCCATCATCGTCGTCGACACGGTAGTGGGGTACGGATGGATGGGAGTGCTTCTCTTTTTCAGCGTGTGGCAGAAGAAGTTCGACAAGCTCATCGACGCCAACACCTCCGCCATCGAGGAGACCAACAGGCGGTTGGCGGACATGAACCAGCACCGGCACCCCACCCTGGTGAAGGACGCCGCCTTCCTGGTGGGGATCGGGATGGGAGCGGCGGTACTGTCGGTGAAGCTCGGGGCCGGAATCCCCCCCCTCGGGGACCCCACCATCATCAGCGCAACGACGTGGGCCGTCCTCATCGTGGTGACGGGCGGCCTCCTCCTCTCCTTCACCCCCCTCCGGGAGTATGAGAAGGTCGGGGCGTCTCAGCTGGGCTACACGGCCCTCTATTTGCTCCTGGCCGGGATCGGTGCCCAGGCGGACCTGAAGGCCGTCCTGGACGCGCCTCTCTACCTGGTTGCCGGCGCACTCTGGATCGGCATCCATGTGGCGGTGCTCCTGCTGGCCGCCCGCCTCATCCGAGCACCCCTCTTCTTCGTGGCCACCGGGAGCATGGCGAACATCGGGGGAGCGGCCTCGGCACCGGTGGTGGCGGGTGTCTACCATCCCGCCATGGCTCCGGTGGGGCTTCTCATGGCCGTGGTGGGTTACGTGTTCGGGATCTACGGAGCCCTGTTCTGCGCATACCTCCTGAGCCTGGTGGGGGGCTAGAGGGCAAGGGCGTCCTCTTCACGCCCCCGGGTTCAGGGTTCGGTTCCCTTTCGCTGGGGTCCAGCGGACGGGGCCCCTTCGTCAAGCCCCCAAACTTTGCCAATCTCTCCCCAAGACCCCAAGATTCCCCCGTGACCCAAACCACCTCAACGGTCACCAGGGCCATCCGGCGGAGGATGTCGAGGCATGACCAACCCGCTCCTTCCCTTCTCGGAGTCCGGCGTGAGGCGGAGCCCGGGTACCCGGGCCACCGCACCCCCTCCCCTCTCGCGCCGATCCTTTC